>NZ_JAEHBO010000021.1:0-67068 GCF_016483575.1 Bacillus cereus group sp. N12 | reverse complement strand
TTCTAGCTTCGTCGGCAGCGTCAGATGTGTATAAGAGACAGATTTATAATAATACCGAAAAATACGGTATAATATAAATTACTGTTCTTTGGGAGGGTTATAATGTCTGATAAGTATAAAATTTTCATTCTTATTGTTACCGCATTTTTTTCTTTCTTTTCCTTAATAAAAGATTTCCGCAACACTTCAAAAAGTTTCTTTTGGGGTAGTTTTGTAATTCTTACAAGCTTCATAATACTTTTAACACTCGCTTTAGATTTAACTCAAATAATCCTATATTCAACGCAGATAGCGCTTGAGATTATTACAATACCACGTAAACTATTTCTACCATCTGTCACTGAGGCCGCTAGTTTTTACTAACAACTCGTAATTCTACAAAAACACATAAATTACATACCTGAACAACTGTATATTCCACCCTTTTTGTAACTTAACTACGTTTAATCTGCATTTTTGCAACCTAAAACGCTATTCATATGTTTTACCAGAGATTCAAGGTGATACTGTCAAAGCATTTAATGAAAGACTATTGGGTTTAGCGATGTTTACAATCATGAAAAATGCGGTTTCTCTTTTCTAAAGAAACCGCACCACATGAATATTATTATTAAATTTTAAACTGACTCGTATACAATTCAAAGTAAAACCCTCGATCCTCCATGAGAGATTCATGATTCCCTTTTTCTAAAATACTCCCATCCTTTATAACGAGGATTTGATCTGCCTTTTCAATCGTTTTGAGTCGATGAGCGATTACGAAACTCGTTCTACCTCTCATTAAATTGTTTAATCCTGCTTGAATTTGCAATTCTGTTCTCGTATCAATATTAGATGTCGCTTCATCAAGAATTAATATGTCTGCATCTGCTAAAATTGCCCTTGCAATCGCAAGAAGTTGTCTTTGTCCTTGACTTAAATTCGATCCTTCTGAAGCAATCTCTGTTTCATATTGTTTCGGTAAATGTTTAATAAAAGAATGTGCCGATGCAGCCTTTGCTGCATTGATTACTTCTTCATCACTTGCATGTAATCGTCCATAACGGATATTATCCATGATTGTCCCAGCAAATAAATACGTATCTTGTAAAACTACTCCTATTTTACTTCGCAAAGAATTGATATCATAATCTTTTATATTTTTTCCATCAATATGAATTTGCCCTTGCTGTATATCATAAAATCGAGTTAATAAGTTTATGATTGTTGTTTTTCCCGATCCCGTTGGACCAACTAAAGCAATTGTCTCTCCAGGCTGTGCCTTAAGACTTACTTCTTTTAAAATTGTTTTATTTTCCACATAACCAAACGAAACATTCTCAAGTTCAACATGCCCTTGTATATTTTGTACAATGAATGCGTCTTTTTTATTTTGAATTTCTGGTACCTCATCCATAATTTCAAAAACTCGTTCTCCCCCCGCAACTGCCGCTTGAATCGTATTCATTAACGTTGCAAATTGACTTAGTGGTCTTGAGAATTGACGAGAATAATTAATAAACGCCGCAATGACACCTACTGTTGTCATACCGTTTAATACCATAACGGATCCAGTCCCAATTACAAGCCCCATTCCTAAGTTATTAATAAAGTTCATACTCGGAAAAATAAAAGCTGAAAATGTATCAGCCTTCGTTGCTGAAATTCTTAGTTGTTCATTAATTTTATTGAAATTTTGTACGGTTTCTTTTTCTTTCCCGTATAACGTTGTAACATCCGCGCCTGTTATAGCTTCTTCAATAAAACCATTTAATTCTCCTAAATCTTTTTGACGCTTTGCAAAGTTTTTACCACTATATGCAACAAGTTTTTTTGTAACGAAAAACATAATAGGTACTGTAATTAAAGTTACAAGTGCCAAAATCCAATTTAATGAGAACATCGCAATCGTCACACCTATAAAGGTTAAAGCTGATGAAATAATCTGTACGACACTTTGCGTCAACGCTTGATTTAAATTGTCAATATCATTTGTCACACGGCTCATTAAATCACCTTGAGAACGTACATCAAAGAACCGTAAAGAAAGCGTTTGGATTTTCTCAAATATATCTTGTCGTATTTTTTGAATTGTCTTTAATGCAACATTAATCATGACATACGTTTGTAACCATGTTAAAAGCACCGTTACACCGTAAATTGCAATAAGTAACATACACATTCTTGCCGTACCGTTTAAATCTTTCGGTACAATATATTGATCTATAATTACTCCCATAAAATATGGACCTAATAACCCAAGTAATGTCGTAACAAATACTAGAAATATAACGAACATTAGAGCAGCTTTTTCATACCCCATATAGTTCCAAATCCGTTTTACAGTTCCTTTAGTATTTTTAACTTTTCCACTCTTAGGTGCGTTACGTCCACCTTTATTAGCAAATTGTCCTTGAAAATTACGCATGTTCTTTCCCACCTTCTTTATGCAAATTACCACCTTGGGAAAGATAAATTTCCTGATATACCTCACATTGTTCTAGCAGTTGTTCATGTGTACCATCACCAACTAATTCACCATTATCTAATACGAGAATTTTATCAGCATCTATTATAGATGCGATTTTAGAAGCAATTAATAATATCGTTGTTCCTTTATATTCTGTTCTTAATGCCGATTGAATGTTCGCTTCTGATTTCGCATCAACTGCTGATGTAGAATCATCTAATATAAGAATAGATGGTTTTCTCACAAGCGCTCTTGCAATGGATACACGTTGTTTTTGTCCACCTGATAAATTCGTCGCACCTTGTGTTAAATTATAATGATACGATTCTTCCAACTTGTTAATAAACTCAGTCGCACACGCAGATGAAGCTGCTGTTTCCAATTCATCGTGTGTTGCATCTTCTTTACCGTAACGTAAATTCTCTTCTATACTTCCTGAGAACAACAATGCCTTTTGAGGTACAAAACCTATTGAAGCACGTAATTTTTGTAAATCGTACCTCTTAACATTTATTCCGTCAATACAAATTTCACCTTGCTCAATATCATATAAGCGTGGTAGCAGTTTAGCTAAAGTAGACTTACCACTCCCTGTAGAACCGATAATCCCTACTTTTTCACCTTTACGTATGCTGAATGAAATATCTTTTAAAACGTATTCATTATTTTTCGTATAACTATAACTAACATCTCTAAAATCAATATTCCCTTCGATTTTCTCAGGTTCAATTGCGTTAGCTTCGTTCATAATATCAACTTCAGTATTTAAGACTTGTTGTACACGATCCGCAGATGGAAAAGCTCGAGCAATTTGAATAAATACCATACTAATAGACATAAGTGCCATTAAAATGATATTCAAATAGTTAATAAATGCTAAAATCGCACCTACTTGAAGAGTTCCATTAAATACTTTTTCTCCACCAATCCATAGTGTTGCGACAATTCCACCACTGACAACTAGCATAATAATTGGCATCATTAAGGAAATAAGCTGCACAGCTCGAATATTTATCTTCGTTAAATTTGTATTCACATTTCCAAACTGAGAAATTTCATATTTTTGTCTTACATACGCTTTTATAACACGTACACCAGATAAATTTTCTTGTAACTTTGTATTCACTTTATCTAATGCTTCTTGCACCTTTTTAAACGTTCCACTCGCTTTACTTGCAATTAAAATAATCGCCAGTAATAAAATTGGTACAACTACAAGTAATATTGGAAATAACTCTCGCGCTGTTACAAAAACAATAATTATACTTCCGATAAATAACAAAGGGCCACGAACGAGAACACGTAATGTCATCGTCATCGCCGATTGAATTGATGTAATATCATTTGTCACAATCGTTAATAATTTTCCGGTTCCAAATGCATCCCGATTTTTACTAGAAAATGTTTCTATTTTTGTAAACACATCTTTTCGTATGTCTGTAGCGAAATTTACAGCTGCTTTTGTAGAATACATCATACACCCAAGTCCTCCAACTAACCCAAGTGCCGCTGCTCCTAACATAAGAAGCCCCATTTTTATTACATAATTCAAATCCCTATTTGCAATCCCGACATCAATAATATGTTGCATAATAGTCGGTTGAATTAAGTCCATCGCAACCTCAAGTACCATAAATAGCGGTCCAATAATAGCGAAGAACATGTATGGTTTTAAATACTGTAATAGCTTGCGAAATGATTTCATACATAATCTCCTTTTTCCATGAAATTACCACTGAGTAATTCATATCCCTCCTTATTTAAACCCTATAGTTTGTAATTTCTTCTTTACTTTTATTATATTATGCAAATTAATATTTAACATTATTAAATGATAAGCATTAATGACTTTTCGGTCAATAAATGTGCTTTATAAATATACAAATACAAAAACCGCATTCTTAATGAAAAGAATGCGGTTTTTTATCTATATTTCTTCAATTGTAAAATCGAAAAACTCAGTCTCAAATCCTTTATTTTTAGAAGGACTACACGTGTAAAAGCCTATTTTAACAGGCTCATTCCCTATATCCTCCATTAAATGAGCGATTCTTATTTGTTCCCATCGCTGACTTATTTTCACATATATTGAATAATCACCGCGTTTTCGAATAATTCGAAAACGAAGTTGTTGCTTAGCTGCTTCAGTTGGATAATCTTGCGTTGACCAGTCAGAATATCCATTATTCGTTACGACAGCACCTAAATGAGATGGCCCCTCAGGGATATATTCTAAAGAAGTTTTTAACCAACAGTTCTCCGAAATCATAACAAAAAGACCTGCTTGATCGTATGTCGCATTTGGATTCATACGTAACTGAACTTCAGCCTGAAAATCTGTCATAATCTCATTATAAAATACATGACCATTCATTATTTCAAAGCCATAATGTGTTTTCAGCCAAAAATCTGTTTCTGCCTTCGAATGGACAATGAATGTATGATTTTCTTCCAGTTTGTAATATTCAGGTACATTCATTACGGTAAGTTGCTCAATATGATTTGGTATATATGATGTTTTCATAATTCCTCCATAAAAAAGCAATTAAATCAATATTTAAAACTCGGTTAACACCGGGAATTTATAACCTTTAAAATCTAATTCCTTATTACTTCGAACCATTAAATACTTACTAGTCTGTAATTCTGTATATTGTACATCATCAATTCCTAATTGATCTGGGCAAAAATAAAATTCAATCTCCTTAAATTCCCCAGAGATTTCCTCACATAATTCATCTAAAATCGGAAGTACCGGAGCAAATACTCCATATAATTTTAGTTTTTGATTTTCTATTGTAAAAACAATCAACGTATCTAATTTCTCTGAATAATATAGGTTTTCATTCCATGTTGAATCATACATATTTAAATAAAACGAAGAGCGGTAATTTAACGTTGAAAATGTATTAGAAAGCCTTTGGCCATTTTCAATCATCTCATGTATTAATTGTCTATCCTCTTCATTATAAAAATCTAACTTTTTAATTTGAGAATCTTTATCACTCTTGTTTTCGTATGATACTTTCATCAAATATTCTTGCACAATTTGAAAACCAAATGGTTTATATAGTTCTGGATTTTCAGTAAATAAAAGCGCACACTCACATTGCTCATCAATTTCTTCTATCATCTTACTAAACAATTGTTTCATTAACCCTTGTCGACGATGATTCGGATGTGTCATTACCGATTGAATACCCACTGCATTTATTTTTTCACCATTCATTAAAAGCGGAAGTGAAAATGCAGCAACATTCGCAATCACTTTGTTATCTTGTAAAAATGATAAAGCTTTATATGTATAATCCCAATATCCTTTCTCCGTAAAATCACGTAATGTTTGACTTTCAATACCAAACACTTCTTCAAATAAAGGAAATAACTGCTCTCTTTTCGGTTCTTCTATTAGAAGATTTGCAAATTTTTCAACATTCCCCATGTTGTCCCTCCATACTTCAATTCCATAAAATTATATATGGTTATATGACCTGACCTTAAAATAATAGGTCTTACAAATCAATATACTATCATAAAATATAAAAAAATAATCCAATTAATTTTATGTTTTCGCAATTAGAAAAAAAGTCGAATAAAACAATATTAAGATTTTTGTATATTAATAAGGTTATTATATAAAAACAGTGCTTTCTAGTTAGTTTTTACTAATAGAAATGCACTATTTATAAAAATATTTTTTTATTCTTTTATTCCTTCAAGCCTCTCCTTCGTATTTATTTCTTCTCCCCTCAGTCGCTTTTCAAATGTCTTTCTCCAACTAGTAGAAAGTGCATGTACTTCTAAAATTCTCTTTATCCCTTCTATATTTTGTTTTTCCTTATGCATAATACGATTAGCAAACGCTACTGTAATACTTATTGGATCAGACTTCAGCAACTTTAACGTATCAACTGGCGACACCCACCCTTCTTTTAATACACGAAAATAAAATCCTGTATATCCTGTTTCTTGAAAATACAGTGGTAACTTTGGAATATTGTATTTCTTAGCTAACTTAAAACAAGGTTGCCTTGGTTGCGTTACTTGTACTATCGCTTCTCCGATCTCAAACGTATCACCGATACAAACATCCTCTTCACGCATACCACTTACTGTTATATTTTCTCCGAATGCTCCATATTCAAGGTCTTGATTCAATGTTTCTTCCCAATAACTATAATGTTCCCCGGAATACACACAAACCGCTTTATCCACCCCTCCATGATGAACTAAATCCGCCTGACCATCACCTTTAAATTTTAAAAATGATAAATATATAGGTTCCTTTGTTTTCGTTTTATTTATACCCGTATGAATTAATTTTCCTCCATACATAACTTCTTTTGGGAATCCTATATTTAGTGATAGTACCTCATATAATTTATTCATCATAATTGCCTCTCTCACTTTCCGCACAATTTTTTAAAAGATTGATTTATTATTTCAAAACCTTTATCAATTTCTTCATTTGAAATAACAAGAGGCGGTAAAAAACGTAGTACATTATCAAATATCCCTGCCCCAATACTTATAAGCCCATTCTTCCAGAATTCATCAATTAATTGTACTGTTAGTTCTTTTGCTGGTTCTTTTGTTATGCGATCCGTTACAAGTTCCATTGCTACCATTGCACCAATTCCACGAACGTCACCTATGACTTCGTATTTTAATTGCATTGCATGTAAATGTGACATTATTCTATTTCCAATTTGTTGAGCTCTTTCAACTAGATTTTCTTCTTCCATAATTTCAAATACAGCAAGACCGGCTGCGCATGATAACGGACTTCCAGCAAAGGTCCCACCGATTTGACCCCTTCCAGGAACATCCATAAACTCAGCGCGCCCAACAATCGCACTTAATGGTAAGCCTCCAGCTATTGATTTTGATAATGCAATAATGTCAGGTTCTATATTAAAATGTTCCGTTGCAAACCATTTTCCAGTTCTGCCAAATCCAGTTTGCACTTCATCCATGATCATTAAAATGCCATATTGATCACAAATTTCCCGGATTCGTTTTACAAATAAAATGGAAGGAACAATAAATCCCCCTTCTCCTTGTACTGGTTCCATTACGATTGCCGCTACTTTTTCAGGTGATACTTCCTCTAAAAATTTTTCAAACTGATAGATGACTTGAGAATCCACTTCTTCAGAAGAAACTCCTTCTGCAGCTCTGTAATAGTACGGATACGACAATATATGCATGTCTGAAACGAACGGGCCAAATCCTGTTTTATATGGGTTTTCTTTCGTTGATAAAGACATCGTCATTAATGTTCTCCCATGAAACCCTCGTTCAAACGAAATTACTTTACTTCTCCCGGTTACTTTACGTGCGATTTTTACAGCATTTTCAATCGCTTCCGCACCACTATTTGCAAACATCGTTTTTTTCTTACTTGTTCCTGGTATTTTTTCATTAATTTTCTCTGCTAAAGCAATATAGTTTTCATATGGAGTTACATGAAAACAAGGATGAATAAATGACTTTGCTTGTTCTTGTACCGCTCTTACAACTTTCGGATGACAATGACCAACATTTTGCATTCCAATACCACCAGCAAAATCAATAAACTGATTCCCATCTACATCTGTAATGATCGCTCCGCTAGCTTTTTTTACATATAAAGGCGTTAAATGATATATTCCTGTCGGTACTGCCTCCTCATACCTTTTTTGAAGTACTTGTGAATAACTGCCTGGTAATACGCTCGATTTCAACAATTCCTCTTCACCTCATCTAATCTTTATCATCAATCTATTTCTAATAAAGTGATTATAAATCGCACAAAATCATTGTTCAATTCAATTATTTATATAATAATGATAGGTATATCCTATGATTAAATTTGAGGTGATTCCAATCGAATTACGACAATTAGAATACTTTTTAGCTGTTTCGAAAGAATTGCATTTCACAAAGGCAGCCGAAAAATTAAACATTTCCCAACCTTCACTAAGTCAACAAATACGTGCGTTAGAACATGAAGTAGGAATGCCACTTTTCGATCGAATTGGTAAAAAGATATCTTTAACTGAAGCAGGAAAGATTTTATTATCACATAGTAAAACCATTTTTCATGAAGTCGAACAAGCCCGTTCTGCTATCCAGGACTTAAATGGACTACAGTACGGATCCTTAACAATCGGCTCATTATTAACCGTTGTAAATTATTTACTACCGCCAACCCTTTTACACTTCAATAATCTTTATCCAAACATTGAGCTTTCTGTGTTAGGACTTCGCACAGGAGAAATTCGCGAAAAATTGTTACAAAACGAATTAGATATTGGTATTACATTTCTCCCGGTACAAGATAAAGAAATTGTTTCTATCCCGCTATATAAAAGTGAACTTACATTAGTTATTCCAATCGGTCATCCTTTAAGTGAGCTTGATCACGTGTCTATTAAAGAATTACAGAACTACCCTTTAATCCTTCTACCAAAAAACTTTTATTTAACAGAACTACTTACGACCTATTGTCAAAACTTTAGCTTCAAACCAAAACCAATTTTAGAAATTAGTACGATGGAATCTTTAATTCAAATGGTTTCAAAAGGTATGGGAATTACAGTGTTACCCAAACCGTATATAGACTTTTTGCAAAACGAAAACATTCAAGCTATTAAAATAGAAGATCCTACTCCAACTATAGATATAGGACTGATTTATAGAAAAGATAAATATATGTGCGCTGCAACTCGAGAATTTATTGAGCAACTAAAAATAACAGTACATTCTTTACAAAACTAATGGATATTTATAAAAACACTATAAAAACTAATTTATTTTAAATTCTCACTAAAATAAGAACTAGGATACTTTTACAATCAATAGTTTCCTAGTTCTTATAATACATGTGTATCTCTATACTAAATGATTCCCTTTTCCACCAACGTCTCTGCGATTTGAACTGAATTCCAAGCCGCACCTTTTAACAAATTATCGGAAACGATCCAAAGATGGAATCCTTTTGGCGTATCAGGGTCTTTCCTAATTCTTCCGACAAACGTATCTATTTTCCCTTCTGCATATAATGGCATTGGATACAGCTGTTCACTAGGGTTATCTTGTAAAATAACACCTGGTGCATCGAGCAGTACTTCTTTAATTTCTGTAACAGTTGTTTCTTTTTCAAGTTCTATATAAACTGATTCTGAATGACCTGATACAACTGGAACACGTACACAAGTAGCTGCCATTTTCAGGTTTGGGTCTTCTAAAATTTTCTTCGTCTCTTGAATCATCTTTACTTCTTCAAAAGTGAAATCATTATCAGTGAATATATCTACTTGAGGCAGTACATTAAACGCAATTGGATAATGCTTTTTATCTTTTTTCACTGGTAATATAGCACTTTCCACTTCTTCACCTGTAAGCATCGACTTAGCTTGTTCTTTTAATTCATGAATCGCATGAATTCCAGAACCTGATACAGCTTGATAAGTGGAAACGATAATTCGTTCTAAACCGAATGATTTTCGGATTGGCTGAAGAGCTGTTACCATCTGTAATGCTGAACAATTCGGAACTGCAATAATACCGTTATGCTCCTTTAAAGTGTGTGAATTAACCTCTGGAACAACGAGCGGTACATCGTGCACCATTCGATACTCACTTGTGTTATCAATTACGATTGCGCCACTAGAAACTGCGTGATTTACAAATTGTCTAGACACTTCTCCTCCAGCACTGAAAAAGGCAATATCTACACTTTCAAAACTAGTTGTTTTTGCCTCTTGTATTGTAATCTCTCGCCCTTTAAATTTTACTTTCTTACCAGCAGATCGTTTTGACGAAAGGAATATAACTTCAGCTATATTAAACTTTGTTTCTTGTTCTAACAGTTCAATAATTTTCTGACCTACTGCACCTGTAGCTCCAACAACAGCTACATGATAGCTCTTTTTACTCATTTTTTCTCCTCCAATACTGCTTACATGAATTTCCCCACAACATAATATTAAAAGAAATTTAATCATTTGAAAAATTGAAATACATGATATAATCATTCACAAATCATGATATTAAAAGAGGGGTCACTTATGGAAATGAGACATGTTAAAACATTTTGTGCCATTGTTAAGCATGGCGGTTTTTCTAAAGCTGCTCTTGCATTAGGTTATGCGCAATCTACTGTTACAGGGCATATAAAAGCATTAGAAAACGACTTACATATCCCTCTTTTCGATCGATTAGGGAAAAAAGTACTTCTTACAAAAGCAGGTCATCAATTTCATCCTTATGCATTAGAATTACTTGCTGTTTATGAAAAAGCACAAGAAATCCCTCAAAATAATGATTATTTGGAAGGGACGTTAAGTATTACATCTAACGAATCGTTAGCAGTGTACCGTTTACCACAATTATTACGTACTTACAAACAGCAAAATCCGAAAGTAAATATCGTTCTTGAGACTACTACAAATGAACATGCACTGCAAAAGCTACATGAAGGAGAAACAGATGTTATCTTCTTAATTGGTGAAAGTATAGCACATAACGATTTTATTATACGTACTTTTGGTAATGAAACATTCGGATGGATTTTACCTATTCATTCCCCCGTACAGGAAAATCCATTTCGTTTATTACAGGATACTCAGTTTATTTTTACAGAACAAAGCTGCGGTTATCGGCCAATGGTCGATCGTTTTTTGCGTCAAAGCGGAAATATTCTAGAAAAAACATTTGAAACTTCTAATGTTGAAGTCATTAAACAAGCTGTTATGTGTGAGTTAGGAATTTCAATTCTTCCTTACATCGTTGTACAAGAGAATTGTCAAAAGGAACAAATACGTTTTCAACCTATCGAAACTCCAGCCGTTATTCAAAGTCATGTAATCTATCATAAATCTAGATGGATTTCCCCGGTACTACAGTCGTTTCTTTCCTTACTAGAGCGAGGCTAAATTATTAAAAATGTGCACAAAAAAAGAGTAACTGCCTAAAAAGCACTTACTCTTTTTCATTGATACGTATATTATTTATTAGCCTGTCCCCCACCTGCAATTAATTTACTACCTGAATATGTACCTTTTTGCATAAACACTTGATTAATTAATTCTTTTTGTTCAGCTTGCGACATTATTCCTTTTCCTTCTCCTAAATTCCCACTTTGCAATTTCCAAATTTTATTATGATCCACATCAACCTTTTCATATTTCCCTTGTTTCCATCGTTCTAAAATATCCACATATGTATTTTTTTGTGCAACATCATTACTATTTATAATTTCAAGTAAACTTTCAATACGTTCTTGTGTGATAAAAATATAGCCCCATTTTTGTTCAGCTTTCGTTTTTTGGTGTGCCATTTCATGTAACGCTGTTTGTATGTTCTCATCTGTCCATTTAAAATTTTTATTAAAACCACTATTAGGTAATGAATGATTGCCATTTTCTAAAAGCTTCGCATCTTCGGCTTTTACATTACTATCAGCTAGCACTTCTACTGCCGGAGCTGCTGGCGTTGACTTTTTCGCAACTGGTTTACTATTATTCAAATAATAAAGCATACCATATGTTAAACCTACTCCGATTACTGCCATACCAGCTATAATACCGATTATTTTAAATAGTGTTTTCATCTCGCTTATTTCCTCCCAAATATCTCTGTTCTTACTACCTCATTATTTCTTATATAAAACAGTTCCTTCATTCAAAATAGTTCATCCCATCCCCTACCATATTATTTATATATATTTCCTTATATTGTATTTCTTTTTTTGTGAAATTGAAAGATTATTCCGTCAAAACCCGAAAATATTCTACAAAATTTCCCTTTATATTTATATGGAAACAAAAAACAACGAGCGCCTTCTACAACACTCGTTGTTTTTACTTTATGCACGATTTTCTTTTAACCACTCCGTAATAGCATCTAACCTCGAAACATCAAAACGTCTATCTTCACATACGTTTAAGCTGTTTAAACTTTTCACAATTTCTAATTCATTCGACTTTATACTTTTTGCTTCAATCAATTTACAGTACCCGTCTGTGACGGTATTTAAATTTTCATAATAACACTGCAACGATTTTGATATATGTAAATGTTTTTCAAAGTTTCTTCTGCTTCTCGTCTCATCAAATTCTTTTCGTTTTCTAAGTTCTTCATCAATTGTTTTCTAGTTCACGGCATGTTGTACTTTTCCCAACAGCACTCGCTCCCCTCAAACGCTATAATTCCCATAGTTTCTCCCACTTTCATTAACTAAAATCTCGTTGTTTCGCTCTTCTCCCCCATAACTGTCTCCATAAAACAATTGAAGCGATAGAAAGCATTATTGTTGTAATAATACTACCTTCAATCCCAAATGAGCCTCCATGAAGGACTTCATTGCCATTTTTTACAGGTTTAAATAGTGGTGTTGAATATATCGTCATTCCACTAACGGCAAAGCCATAAACGTTATATTGTGCCCAATTCCAAATGGAATGCCATGCACAAATCCCCCAAAGACTACTGTCCTTTAAAACGTAAAAAGCTGCAAATACGCCAACTAATATTATATTCGATATTGAAAGAATTGTAATTCCTGGATTAAGCAAATGAAGAAAACCAAATAAAAAGGACGTCACAACAATTCCAATCCATATACGGCTTCTAACAGAAAGAACTGGGAATAACCAACCTCTTACAACAATTTCTTCAGTGGCCCCTTGTATTAAAAATGCGACTAAAGATCCTACAATACCAAATATAACTGTCATCGTAATTTCTTGCATTTGTAGTTTTACATTTCCTGTTAATATGAGTAAAATTACTGGTATCGAAATGAAAATAAACCCTATTAGTGCCCCTCTCAAATACTTTCTCATCCATTGCTCATTCCAAAAACCAATAGATGAAAACGACCTTTTCTCTACAAATTTAATCCATAAAAACACAAAAAATATAGCCCCGCCAAACGTTAATATCATCTCAATATTGCTATAAATTACCTTCATAAAAGTTGTTTCTGTTTTCGGTAAAAACAGCATAAATAACATAAACAATTCACCTAAAGTTAAAAATACAATTGCAAGTATAACAGCAAAGACAGGGTGTACTTTCCTTCTTCCTTCTTTTGCTGCTTCGATTATTTTAAATTGTTTATTTTGCAATATTCATCCTCCTAATTATTGTAATCATCTTTACTCTTAAAAAATATACCGTTTCCTTTAAACATACTTTTTTATATAAATGATTTCTGTTTGGAATACATTCAGATTAGGAATAATATATAAATAAAAGAGATGTCTTTGTGCGTTTTACCATTATCGCCCAAATTACTCACTCGTATTACCAGCACTTGCTATTTCACACCATTTGTTGTAAGATAGTAATTAAGGTCAATTTAACAATATATTTTCTTTGCATATTATCAAGTATCAATCAGGACCATTTCGTACTCCTTATGGGTTTTTGATAATATGTGAACTTTTATTTTCATTCAAATAAGGCCGATCATATTGTAATCTTTTTAAATTTTAGGAGGCATTACCATGACATTAACAGGTAAAGTAAAATGGTTTAACAGCGAAAAAGGTTTCGGTTTCATCGAAGTTGCAGACGGTAACGACGTATTCGTTCACTTCTCAGCTATCACTGGCGACGGCTTCAAGTCTCTTGACGAAGGTCAAGAAGTTAGCTTCGAAGTTGAAGACGGTAACCGTGGACCTCAAGCTAAAAACGTTGTAAAGCTATAATTCAAACAATAAAAAGGTTGTTACCAGCTCGGTTAACAACCTTTTTAATATATAACTAAAATTTTTTACATAAAAGGAGTGGTTACATGTATCGCAATCGAAAGAACGATGTAGCAGAAGTACCACCAGAACAAACACCTGTTTGGGAATGTGAATCAGAGGATTGTTTAGGATGGATGAGAAAGAACTTTTCATTTGAAGAAGAACCTAAATGCCCTTTATGTAAAAGTAGCATGAAAAGCGGAGAACGTTTATTACCTAAGTTAGGTTAATTTTACTTAACCCCTCTTTTAATAAGAGGGGTTTTTTATTAAATATTTAATTCCTCTACATCTGTTCGCACTATAGAATATAACAATGCATCGTGTTGTTTATTTCCTTGATGAATATAGCCGCGTAACAAACCTTCCTTTTGAAAACCTATTTTAGATAGCATTTTACAAGAAGTAACGTTTTCAGGATATGTAATAGCTCCAATTCTATATAAACCTAAATCTTGAAATCCATAATGAATGATTTCCCCGGCTGCTTCCGAAGCATATCCCTGCCCCCAATAACGCGGATGCAAATCATACCCTATTTCAGATCGTTTACTCCATAATTGTAAATTATTCAACCCAATTGTCCCAATTAAAGTGTTTGTTTCTTTTAACACAATCCCCCATCGTATTGCCTTTTTCTCAAAGTAATTTTTCGAAAAAGATTCAATCATACGTGAAGCTTGGCCAAATTCCGTAAAAGAATTCATACCGTAATAACATGTAACTTCATCCAATGAAAAGATTTCATATATTTTTTGACAATAAGATTGTTCTATTTCAACTAAACGCAAGCGCTCTGTTTCTAATATAGGAAATACCACAGGATCACTCCTTTCTCTCTACTAATTTATTATAGCAGAAAAAATATTCATAATTAGGCAAGTCCTCAATGTCCCACTAATCAAATATTTCTAATGACTCTTTTCCTTTTTATTCTATAACAAGTAAGAGTATACCTTCTTACTTGTTGATTACCGCCTTGGTCATATAATGTAATTTATATTTTGCTTATTTCGCTTTACATAATACCAATATCCCTCCAGATACATCCGTTCGCTCATTATAAGAATAATTTCCATTCTAAAACAACAGACTAATTCATACATTCATGTTAAAATATAGAAAATATTCCATTCTATTATGGAGGTGTAAAAATTCTATGTATATATTCATCAGCTTAGCCCTCTTACTCATTTTGCTTATTTTTTTATTCGCAAAAAAATTCACACCAAACTCATTCATGATGACTAACTTTAAAGGAAATAGCTTTAAGACATTTTCAATTGGTATATTAATCGCTGCCACACTCTCTCTTTCATATGGAATCTATCACGCAGCAACATATCAACCTAGTTATTTAGATATTAAATTACATAACCAAAACTACACCGTTTTCGGTAATGTGGGCGAGTTCGGTTATTTCTCAGCGAACTTACCGAAAAAAGATGTAGAAGTTGAACTGTATTTCGCCTCTTGGGAAACATTACAGTTTAAAAATCCAGAAATATTCATAGATTATCCTTCAGGCAAACAAGAATTTTGGAGGGCAAGTATAGTATCAATATCCACAAATAAACTAAAAGAAAAACACAACATAAAAGAAATTTATCAACTCTCACCATACTCATTTAAAGAGTCTGGAAATATTACATTAACAATAAAAGAGAATAATGGAAGAACTAAAAAAGTTTCCATTCAAGTGAAATAAATAAAAAAAACTGTCCCTCCAGTAGACTGAATGGACAGTTTTTACATATGTATTCTATATTATTATTTTAACTCTTCACTTAATGTAGTCATTATTTCTTTGGCCGTATTCTTCCCGTTTCCAATACATGCACCAATTCCAACACCGTAATATGAAGCGCCAGCTAAATATACATTAGGATATAGAGCAGTCAATTTTTCATTTAATGCTTGAACCGCTTGATTATGTTCTAAATGATATTTCGGCATTAAATCTTTCCAAATTGTAACTTCAACTACTTCTGGTTCACCTTTAATTCCAAGACTCTTTTCAATATCATATAACGCGACTCGTACTAATTCTTCTTCACTATAATTTTTGATCGTTTCATATATCGGATTGGTACTCTTATAAAACATTCTTACTAAAAGCTTTTGTGTACCCGATGTATGTTTCCACTTCCGGCTTGTCCATGTACAAGCATCACAATGTAAATCACTGTTTTCTGTTACGATAAACCCTGTACCGTCCGCCGGTAGTTGTTCATCTGGAATGTCAAAACCTAAATAAATACTAATAAGTGATGAATTTTTAAATTTATTAAAATGCTCGTTTAACTCATTAGATTGTAATAAAGTTTGTGCTATATCATGCGGAGCTGCTAAAACAACATAATCAGCTTGGATTGATTCCTGATTTGCAATAGAAATCTCATATTGATCTCCTCGTTTACTTACAGCCGTCGTTACAGCACCTTTTTTTATGACAGTTTCAGTTAACTTGTCTTCTAAGCGATTAATTATCGTAGATAGTCCACTTTTAAATGATACAAACTTTTTATTTCCTGCTGATTGAAATTGCTTTTTATTCTCTTCAAAACCTTTCATAATACTTCCATATTTATTTTTATAATCAAGTAAATACGGTAATGTTGATGCCATTGTAAGCTCATTCAATTTACCAGAATACACGCCTGAAAGTACCGGCGCAATTTGTCTTTCCACTAACTCTTTTCCTAAAAAGCTTTCTAAAAATAGAGCAAGTGATGTATCTTTCGTAAACTCTTTATTTTTCGTTATGAAATCTTTTAAAGCAACAATTTTCCCTTTCGTTGAGACTAGCGTACTGCTAAACAACGACTCGACACTCATCGGAATACCAAATATACTGTCAGAAGGAATGGGGTGTAAAATATTATCAGAATATATGTATGAAATACCCGTTTCGTTATATACCATTTCTTCTTCTAAGTTTAAATCTTTTACAAGTGGCATAACATGTTCATTGCGAGCAACGATAGAATCTGCTCCTGATTCCATAATAAAATCCTGTTCTTCAACACTATGGATTTTACCACCTAAAGACTCTTCTTTCTCGACAAGGATTAAATGTAAATCGATATTATAATCCTTTTTTAATTTTTCTAAATAAAACATAGTAGAAAGTCCCGTTATACCTCCACCGATAACAACAACTGTTTTCATATGTGCTGCGCTCCTAACCGATACAATTAATCATTCCTTTATTTATTATACCCAATACTCCTTACATTCGACTAGCGGCTTGCGCATTCTGTAAAAAATTTGACACTATATACAAATACATTTATATACATTTAATCCGTACATAACCATCATTGTAAATGAATATATAAAAAAGAACTATAACATTTACAAATCACGTCATAGTTCTCTCTATTTTAAAAACATAAAGTAATTGATCAGTTTGTCTATTTCTTGACTTAATGCCAGTACTTTTTCATGTTGAATTCCATAATCCGATACTAAATATAAAAGTTCTTCTTTTTTTATTTCAATTACCTTTTCCAATTTTACTAGTTCCATGTCGATTTACTTCTCTCCAAACATAAAATGTATGTTATTTAGTATAGCCTACTTACATAATTAGTAAAAGTAAAATACGCATGTAAAATCTTACATATTTGAAAAAACAATATACTACTAACAAAAAAAGAAACTTATATCCTCCCTTTTTACAGATTATTAAAATTCATTACGAATGAATAACATACCGGAATTGTTCTAAGGTTATACCTTTATATTCCGGAGCTCTCTTTATATGATCAAAATAACTATATGAGAATTTGAAAACATGTCCAAAATCCCAATCAAATTCACTATAGTCCTTTAGCCAAAATTGATTTTCAGTTGGTAATACGTGAGCACGTTTAGATTCAATTAAAGGCAAATGATCTATAGGAGAATGTAGATTTATTTCCGTATTCAGCATAAGTTTTTTACTAGCACGCAGTACGTATACTAGTTTTAAAAGCGGACGTATCCCTCGTTGAAATACATCTTTATGTCCTAAATCATACATTATATTAATTGCGTGGGAAAAAGTAAGCATATGGCCAATTAAATCATGATGTGATTCTGCTCTATAAATAACCTTAAACTCCGATAGTTCATTTAAAATAAACTTAGATAATTGCTTTGGATTTCTTAATTCACTTTGTATCTCGTCATATATACTTAATTGTTTAACTTCTTTCGTCGTAAAACCAATCCACGATCTACCGGGAATTGTTTTTTGAAATGATAATATAAGATCTGTTATCCCTTCTATCGCTTGATTATTTCCCCATTTTTGTAGCTCTTTCATAGCTAATAAACTTAATGCCGCATAAATGACGTTATGCCCCACCCAATGAAGTTCATCAATTGTATATTCCAATGATTTTATTATCTTTTTTTCAGCACTTTGAAAATCAATTTCTTCTTTACTATCGATGATTTCATCTAAGTTTTTCTTGTTCAGCATCATTTTTGTATGAGAATGCATATTACGAGCTATCTCTTCTTCAATATTATTATCCTTCATGAAAAAATAACTAGCAATTGCAGCTGCCCCGTAATGTGCATGCCAAATATCCTTTGTTTGTTTTTTGCATTGAGAAATAATTGAAAGGCCGCCTTTTAACACACTTTTATTTTCCATTTTCTATCCCCCATAATAAAACTCACTTTATATTCATCCTAAAGATGGCGTTAATACAAATAAAATGTGATTCGATTCATCACTTTTATTCAAAAATCGATGCTTCACGTTTGGTGGGATACGTACAACATCACCTTCTTCTAAAAAATATTCTTTTCCTTCTAATTCCACATACACTTCCCCTTTCATGACAACCGCAATCTCTTCCTTATCTTCATGTGAATAGTGACTTTCCGTTGTGTTTGCTTTTTTATTTAAATCCATCATTAACATTTCAATACGCGCTTTCATAAAATCAGGTGTTAATACATCATATACAATGTGATCATTATTTTCCCGATATACTTTTTTCCGATCTTTTTTCTTAGAAATGAGTGAGTCTGTATCAATATCATTAATAAAAAGTGTAAATAGCGGCACATTTAATGCTTTCGCAATTAATTCCAATACATTTAAAGAAGGATTAGCATGTCCTCTTTCAATTTGGCTAATCAGTGACGTACTAATCCCTGCATACTCAGCAAACTCACGAATTGTCATATTATTTTTCTTACGATAACTTAAAACAGTTTGTCCAAGTCGATAGTGAATCAAAATAACTACTCCCTTTCGTCCATCATAATGTATGATTCATTCCCTTTGTGCTGACTTACTAAACAAGGGCAAATAGTGCTTTTCTATCGTCTCCAAGACTTATATACTTACCTTTGTGCATTATATCGCATTAAGTATATTATAATAAACATTCTATCGGAGGGACAGACTTTGAAATCACCTATTTTTTCATATTTCATCTTATTTTTCGGTGTATTCGCCTTATCAACTTCAGCAATTTTTGTGAAATTGGCAGATGCTCCTGCGGCAATTATTGCTTTTTATCGATTATTATTTGCTACAGTAATTCTGTTACCGTTATTACTATTTAATAAAAGGAATCGAAACGAACTAAAAACATTATCGAAAAAACAATGGGGATTCGGATTTCTATCCGGGCTATTTTTAGCTGCACATTATGTACTATGGTTTGAATCCTTACAATATACTTCCGTAGCAAGTTCTACAGTTATCGTAACGTTACAACCTTTATTTTCAATGATTGGTGGTTACTTTTTATTTAAAGAGAGATTTACGAAAGGAGCGGTTATCGGTTGCTTCATTGCCATTTCAGGAAGTATCGTCATCGGTTGGCAAGATTTCCAAATTAGTGGCGACGCTTTATACGGAGATATTTTAGCATTTATGGCGGCCGGCATTATTACAGCTTACTTTTTCATTAGTCAACACATTCGTAAAGATTTATCTCTTATACCATATTCGGTAATTAGTTATGGAAGTAGCGCATGCTTTCTCGGTATATTTGCTTATATGCAGCAACAATCTTTCATTCATTACGCTACACAAACTTGGTTGTCCTTTATTGGACTAGCTTTCATTGCAACGATTTTAGGACAAACGATATTCAATTGGTTATTAAAATGGATGAGCGCTACTGTTATTTCAATGAGTATTTTAGGTGAATCAATTGGTACTTGTGTTCTAGCATATTTTATTTTGAGTGAAACCATTACTTTACAACAAGCACTAGGAATTTCAATTATTTTCATTGGATTAACATTATTTTTATTACAACCGAAACTAGCGAATCGCAAATGACAATTAAAAAAGCATGACATTGATTTGTCATGCTTTTATATATTAATTATGTACAATTAAACCATCAGGTCTAAAACGACTCATCATAATTTCATTTATAAACTTTCCGTGAGCCTTTAAATTCCCTACCTTTACCCCCTCTACTACAAACCCAAATTTTTCATATAGATCTTTTGCTTTCTGATTCGTTTCTAATACACCAAGTTCTACTCTCTCTAACATTAACCAATTATCAGCTAAATCAAGCATTTTTGTAAGAAGTGCTTTGCCAATACCTTTATTATGATATTCACTGTCTACCCCAATAAATAAATCGCCTGAATGAGATCTTCGTCCTGGACTTTGTGTTAAGCCAATAAAACCTACTACTTCCCCGTCATACTCTGCAACAAATTCAAATTGATTTGGTGCTAAGTTTCGAATTCTATTTTCCATAGCGTCTACACGCATGCTAGGTAAGAAAACCATATAAGGTAAAACCTCATCCTGTATACATATACGATGAATTGCTCTAGCATCTTGTATTTCTACTGCTCGTATGTTGATTCCCATATTCCTCCCCCTTCATATAAATAACAATATATTATCATTCTAGAAACCTATATTAAATCCTTCCTCACTTGTATTTCTTTATGTTATTTCTACATAATTATTTCGGTATAACACTTAGTTTCCAAACTTCTTATCCTAACAACCGATATGCTTTACATTTTCATCTTATTATATAACTCAAGCAAATTCTCAATTGGAATACCGTTTATTTTCATGCCAGTTACATCACAATTTACTATTTCAATATTTTTCAGGTTACTATTATGTATTGTACTACCTTCCAAATCACAGTTTTCAAATGAAAGAGGTTCCTTCTCATCTCCAAGACTTGTATTTTTGAATTGCACTCCACCTAATGTCACCAAATTAAATGTACTACTAGAAAGATTTAAATCTGCATATGAAGAGCTTCTAAAGTTTATATTCCTAAACTTTGATTGACTTACATTACAATTACTCATATTCAAATGCATTATATTACTACCAACAAATGCACTATTTTTTAAATTTACTTGATAATATTCTGTATGAACCAAATTACAGTTTTCGTATTGACCATTTTTCATATCTTTATTTTTAATTAGGTTCTCTTCACCTGCACCTACATTTTTTCTTTTTACATAGCAATACTCATCTTCAGATTTAAAAATGATTTCATAGCCCATTTTTTTATAAAAATGATGATTATTAATTTGTCTACTAGATGTTTCAAGATCCCAAATCCTTATGTTCGGAAATTTTTCTTCTATTAACTTAATAATCCTTGATCCAATTCCTTTTCCTTGAAGAAAAGGCTCTACAAAAATACGATCGATTCTTCCGTACGATTTACCAGAGATCGTAACTATAATTCCCCCGATTATTTTTTCATCCATTATCACTTTGTAAGAATCCAATTCTTCAATTGAATATTTCATCATTTCAACTGAAGAATATCCTGGCGGTTGAATGTTATAATCAATTACATCATCTTGGCCGCATAACCACCGCTTCGCTTCTTCGTCAAATGTTCTTTTCATTATTTCTGTTAACTTTTCAGCATCTAAAATTGTAGCTTTTTCTATAGATATTATTGTCATTTTTATGTTCCCCTTCATCGTTACAATCTCATAGCTTTTGTAATCTATATAGTTATAAAATAAAGAAAATTAAAATCAATCACTCTCTCTACTATTAAACTACAAATCAACCTATATTTTCCACTTTTACTTAGTATGAATGAATAAAAGGAAGAGAACATGTAATATACACATGTTCTCTTCTTTTTATTTTACGCCTATTCATTTTCAATTTTATATAATTAAAAATTTGATATTACTTAAAGCCACTCGTTACATGTATTAACTAGTTCCTGTAAATCCTCTATAAAACGACTCGCATGATATCCATCACAAACCGCATGATGTACTTGCAATGAAAAAGGTAGCATTACCTTGCTTCCATCATTGAAATATTTTCCGCAAGTTATAATTGGTAATAGAAAATCACCATCATTATTAATATTTAATTTAAATCCTGTAAAACTAGTCCAAGGTATCCCAGAAATCGGATAAACATTTGGCGGAATATTTTCTTTCGGGAAGAGACCATGAACATTAGCAAAACATTTCATATCCTCTTCATAGTTTTTATAGAAAATGTGGAAATCACTAGAATAATCCGTCCATATACTTGAAAAAGATTTATCACCTTTATGAAAGATTGTATAACTAGGTATCATTTCCTCCCAATACCCTAAAACTCCTTCATCATTAAAACATGTCCGAAATTCTTTATGTTTATTTATCATTCTAGAAATTATATAAATAAAAGTCGGATAAAATTTTATTTCCTTTTGATGTATTTTCTCTAGCATCATCGTAATATCAACATTCGCTGTCATACTAAACGAACACTTTAATTTTAAATAATGTTCAAAATACTGCTCTCTATTCCAATTTTCTCTGTCAATTAAATGAAACTTCATTTCATTAGCCTCCTAAAATTTCATTTTTATTTTAGAAGGCTAATTTCCTTGTTTTCACCACACTTGTTCACTCCTTATAGTTTACATTTATACTCACGTTTTTATTTAATTATATAACATTTACAAAAATCCATTCACATATTTCTTGCAATCCATTCACATACTATTAATAATGTGAAACTTTAATCAGTGGGGGGCAGTTGATCCCCCACCTAACCTTCTTTGTTTTTGCCGAATTTTGAGGTGGAGGTCTTACTGCCCGTTAATGCGGGATAAATTAAATGACGTTTGGAGGATTCAAACATGCATGATAAAAATGAAAATAAAAAATTAAATGTTATCGAAAACACTACATCTATTCACAATAATAATACTGCAAATCTAACTAGCGAAGAACAAGCAATGAACGGCTTATACGGAATGCCCGAAACAACAATTGAAGATGCTGATCACGCTGCAGCTGATGATTTGACTTCAAAAAATTAATGAACTACATTGAAAAAAGCCAAGGAAAATATCCTTGGCTTTTTTAACTATGCATCCACCTTTTGTATTTCTTCACTCTTTCTTGAAAGTTTACCTGGCCAAAAAGCAAATCGGCCTAACACAACTGTAATTGCCGGTACAAGTAACGGTCTTACGATAAACGTATCAAGTAAAACTCCAATTGCGGTCACAATACCAAATTGAACTAAAACTTGAATTGGTAACGTACCTAACACCGCAAAAGTTCCTGCTAAAATTAAACCTGCGGATGTAATGACACTTCCTGTTTGTATAACACCATTTTTTACTGCATCCAAGTGATTTTGAGTCTTTCTGTTCTTCCATATTTCTGAAACCATAAAGATATTATAATCTTCACCTAAAGCAACTAAAAATACGAATGCGTATAGCGGTATCGCCCCTTGTATTGCCGGCGCTCCCATACCAAAGTGAAGTAATATCCATCCTGCTCCTAATGCAGAGAAGAATGATAAAACAACTGTTACTATTAAATAAATCATCGCTACAATTGATCGTAAGTAGACAAGTAATAGTAAAGCTATAATACTAATCATTACTGGAATAATAACTGCTTCATCACGTTCCGTAATTTGTTTTGTGTCATATAGTGACGCTGTTTCTCCACCAATCCACAATTGATCTTCAACATCATTAATCCCCGCATCTTTTAATACTTTTTCTACACTATTTTTCAATTTAGGGATTTGATCTAGCGCTTCAATAGAGTACGGATTTTCCGCTAAAGAAATTTCATACATTTGTATTTGTTTATTTTCTTTTCCCTCTTTTGGCTCTTTCACTGTATTTACAAAAGAAAATTTCTCAATCTCTTGCTTAATTGGAAGCTCTTTTCCTTTCGTATTAACAACAACTTTTACTGGCGCTAGTTCCCCAGCTGAAAAATGATCACTAATTAACGTAAACCCTTCACGTGAAGGCATATCCTTCGGAAACGATTCTAAAAGGTCATATGTGTATTGAATACGTGGTACGAATGAAGCTAATCCACCTAATACAAACACAGTTAGCATAATTATTGTCCACGGTCTTCGTACTACAATATCTCCAATTTTATTACTAAAAGTGCCTTTTGATTTTTTAACTTTTATTACTTTCTGTTTCTTTCTTGCAAATTCCTCATTCATCGCAATTGTTCTTGGTATAAACGGAAAGAATGCAGCTCTGCCGAAAATTAATAAAAATGCAGGAAGAATTGTTAAAGCAGCAACCCCCATTATGAATACAGCAACACTGAATGGTACTGCAAATCGATGAAAGGCGCCGTAATGAGCAAGTAATAATGTTCCTAATCCAAGTACGACAGTTAATGCACTCATTATAATTGCCCCGCCAGATGCTTTAATCGCAAGTTGCAGCGCTTTATATTTACTTTCTTCTTCTAACAAGTACTCTCTATATCTTGAAATTAAAAATAGACAATAGTCTGTACCCGCGCCAAACAATAATACGGTCATGATTGATATCGCTTGGGCATCTACTTTAATCCACCCATGATCAGCTAAAAAACCAAGTGTAGGACTAATAATACCGTATGCAAAGCCAACAACAAGTAAAGGTAAAATTGCTAAAATTGGTGAACGGTAAAGTAAAATTAATAAGACCAATACTAATAGTACAGTAGCGACTAATAATTTCACATCAGCTTGACTAAATAAACTAACAGCATCTGTTTGAATACCTACAGGGCCAGATAATCGAACATGTAAACCAGAGTCCGTTATTTTTTGTTTAAATGGATCAACATCCACCTTACTATTCACTAGTATTCTTACATCTTCAAGATTTCCTTTTAATATATCCGTACCAGCTGATTTATTAAAGAATATCGGTGTGACAAATGATGTACCATCTTTTGATGCACTTTTTGATAATACTTGCTCTGGAATTGTATCAAATGGTGGTAACGTTGATTGTTCTTTTAAAGGGCTAGCTTTTAACTCTCTATAAACGTCCTGTATGAGTTTATAGTCTTTTGACTGTAATCCACCATCTCTATGCCATACTACTAACAACGGATTTCCTGCATTATTAGGAAACTCTTTTTTCATAAGTTCTTCCGCTTGCTGTGACATAGCTGTTTCAGGTAAATTTTTCGGATTTGGTTCTTTCGTACTATTTACTTGTGGCAACGTAAATGAAAGTACTAATGTAATAAGAATCCAAACTGATAAAGTTATCCATTGCGTATTCTTCCCTGCTACAATCCTCCCTAACATATGTAACGGGTGCTTTTTCATAAAAACCCACCTTCCTTTTTTCCTCCAATATTAATTATATATACTGGTCAGTTAATTAATCAAGAAAGATTAAAAATTATGTTATAATTATCTCAATAATAAATGTCAGGAGCGAATGTATTTGGAACAAAAACAACGTCCTCTCGGAAGACCTCGTCAAAATAAAAATACAAAATCTACAAAAGAAATAATTTTAGAAGTTGCAACTCGATTATTTCTTACTCAAAATTATCAAGTCGTTTCCATGGATGAGGTCGCGAAAGAATGCGGTGTTACGAAAGCAACCGTCTACTATTACTATTCTACAAAAGCTGATTTATTTACCGCTACTATGATTCAAATGATGATACGTATAAGAGAGAATATGGATCAAATACTTTCCACGAATAAAACTTTGGAAGAAAGGTTGTTAGACTTCGCTACAGTATACTTACACGCAACGATGGATATTGACATGAAGAACTTTATGAAAGATGCAAAACACTCTTTATCTGAAGAGCAGTTGAAAGAATTAAAAAATGCCGAAGATAACATGTATGAAGTGTTGGAAAAAGCACTTCATAACGCGATGCAACTTGGAGAAATAAGTAAAGGCAATCCTAAATTTGCTGCCCATGCTTTCGTATCTTTATTATCAATTGGGAATTTTAAGGATGAAAATCACAATCCTATTCTTGCAAATATAGATGAGTTAGCACAAGAAATCGTTTCTTTTTATTGGAACGGGTTAGGTCATTCGTATTAAATAAATTCCCTTTAATAAAAGAGCATATTTGAATTTTTCTCAAACATGCTCTTTTATCAATTACGTGTTTTATTTATATACTTACAATTAGATTATTCTTTAGCACAAATTCAAAATTTTTATTTACAAATTTTGAATTTGTGCATTTATATTCCCTTTACTTAATCCCCCATGGTAACAAACTACGGATTCAATATCTAGATTTAAATACTTCTTCAAAGACTGTTGTGCTTCCTGAACATCCAAAGTAGTTGGAGCATGAATTCCTCCTAACATTCCATTTACACTATACATTGAATCCCCAGCGATAAGAGTTTTACTTTGTTTCAAATATAAACTAATATGACCCGGCGTGTGTCTTGGCGTATGGAGAATTAGTATGCCACCGCAATACGGAAGTTCTTGTCCATCAATCACAGTATCACTCACTTTTCCTTTTGGTGGATTCTCCACATTTCCACCTTTCAATAAAGGTAAATCTCCTTCAATATATGGCTTATCTAGCTCGT
Organism: Bacillus cereus group sp. N12; assembly: GCF_016483575.1. Taxonomy (NCBI): domain Bacteria; kingdom Bacillati; phylum Bacillota; class Bacilli; order Caryophanales; family Bacillaceae; genus Bacillus; species Bacillus cereus group sp. N12. The sequence goes on along the minus strand of NZ_JAEHBO010000021.1, from coordinate 40,038 downwards.
GCGCATAAACTTTAATATTACTTCCGTAATTCTGCAACAACTTTGGAAGACTACCTATATGATCTATATCCTGATGCGTTAAAATCACGGCTTTTAATTTATCAAACGATACGCCAACTCTCTCCATCTCTACTTGTATATCTTCAATTTGTCCAGGGAAGCCAGTATCTATTAATACTGCCATTTCATCATCCCATAAAAGAATTGGGTGAATAATAAATCCTTGAAATTCAAGTTGTAACATTTCTACTCCTTTAGCAATCTCCATACAGCAATTCTCCTTTATACTGAAGTTTGAAAATATGTACGAGTAAACTGAAAATATAAAGCGCCGCTATCTTTTAAGATGTTTTGTCATCCCAACAGAGAATACCTCAAACCCTATAGATTCATAGTAAGATTGCAATTTTTCCACACACATAAGTTGGGGAATAACTTTGTTTTGTTCACAGTGCTGGATTAATCGTTCCACTATTTCTTTTCCAATGCCAATGGACTGATATTTTGGCAATACACATACACCGCAAATAACGCCTGTTATTACACCATCTGATATAATACGCCCCATCCCAACTAACTCTTTATCATCAAAAGCATAAATTACATACCAACTTTGTTTACACATTTGTTCCAATTCATTCAGCGTTAAATTAAGAGAATTCCATTCTAAAGATTCATATAAGCTTAATAATCCATTGAAATCTGTTGGGTGTTTAATTGTGTAATTTATTCCATTATTCATGTAAATACTCCTTATTCCTTCGTTTGTTTGTATTTTATAAAATTCCCCTTATTAATATGAAATTAATTTAAATAAACTTCCATAAAAATAATAAAATTCCTACTCAACATAAAATAAAAAGAAGTTAACCTCACCTCAGTTAACTTCTTTTATAAAAATCTATTATTATATTATCAACCAAAAATCATACAGCTACAGACGATAAGAACAAACAAAACTAATAAACCATTTGAGAAATAACCCATAGAATACTACCCCTTTATTTCATTATGTAAAAGATTTTATCATAAAATTATTTACAACATAATAACTGAAAAAGACATTACATTCATTAGTTACGTATATTTAGTAATATTTTAATTTTAGCCATATTCGCCTTTTCTAAAATCAATTCTCCTCCTCCTCTGCTTTAGTCCACATAATCTCAAAATAACAAATTAGTAAATGTTAATTTACTATAATAAGTTTAAACATTTGATTTATAGCTAAATTAGTAATAAAATAATGACTAAATCCAAAAAGGAAGCGAAAATAATGTCCCATAAAGAATTATTAAACGAATACATGAATTTATTATTAAATATGTCAGGTACTTTCAAATTACTATCAGAAAAATCCTCTGAATTTACACATTTAGAACAACACGTAGTGGAGTATCTCGCCCAGCAAAAAGTACCTGTAAATTCAAAGATGATTGCTAATTATTTAAACATTCCTAAGCAACAATTAAGTGTAACTGTACGTAATTTAAAACTAAACGGCTATATTGTAAAAAAACAAGATACGGTAGACAAAAGAGCTGTATTAATTTCTCTGACAGAAAAGGCTGAAAAGGTACATTATGAGAGATGGAAACAAATTTATAAAAATTTCACAGTAAACCTCGAAAAGTTATCTGAAGAAGATAGGCGGGATTTAACTTACGGACTATATAAAACAAATACAATGCTCTCAAAAATGTTACATAACGACTAAATATATTGTTTATGATTAAACGGAGGATGTTTCATGGTTAAAGAATTAGATTTACAATCCGTACAAGGTACGATGCTTATTCCCCTATGGGGAAGAGCATATGGCAGTGAGAAGAATAAGGATATTTTAGATGATACAGAGGCTATTCGAATAATTAAAGAATGCGATTTTGACTTCTCAACAATAGCAAATACATTTGGCGAATACGGATGTGTCACATACATTACTCGTGCACGAAAAATTGATGATGCGATAAAACAATTTATAGCAAAACACCCGAACGCCACTATAGTAAATATCGGTTCAGGACTAGATACTACTTTTTCAAGAATTGATAACGGTACAATACATTGGTATAACCTTGATTTACCCGATGCAATCTCTTTTCGCAAGACTTTAATTGAAGATACACCGAGGAATATTAGCATCGCTAAATCATTTTTTGATACTTCTTGGTTTGACGATATAAGATATGATCCAAACGACGGTATTCTTTTTATATCAGCAGGCGTATTTTATTACTTTAAAGAAGAAGATTTAAAAGAGATCATAGTTGCTATGTCAAAACGTTTTCCTGGAGGAGAGCTATATTTTGATGCTGAATCAAAATTCGCACTGAACCTTTCGAATGCAACTGTAAAAAAATCTGGCAATAACGGCGCGATGATGTATTTTTATGTAAACAATCCAAAATCAATAGAAAAATGGTCTTCTTCCATAAAAGTATTAAGCTGCTCCCCTTTCTTTAAAGGTATACCTACAAATAAAGATTGGGATGGTAGTACACGTATTATGATGCGAATTGTAAACGCAATAAAGATGTTGAAGTTTGTTCATTTGCGGTTTAAAAAATAATAAATAAAGAAGACCTCAATACATTTATATTTAGGTTATACATGTTAAACATAAGAAAAAGGCAGGAACATATTTGATATGTTCCTGCCTTTTTCTTATGGGGTACCGATACATAGTCATCTAGCTATGAAAAGCAACTACCCCAAAATGAGAAATTTGGCATCTTAACACCCCTCAAGTAGCTTCTGTATATAATACATTTTAAATTTAATTTTTCTTGATAAATCAAAGATTTCCTGGCATACTCTTAAAATTATTTATGCACGAATAAAATCTCTTCGTAAACGTCCAATTGCACTAAAATATACAAAAATTGAGAAATATGAAAAAGACACTCTTATGAGTGCCCTTCTTAGCAACTAAGTCCGCTGCAGCTTTTACCATAACCCATATGAATTTCGCCTGTAAGAGGGAATTTTAAATTCATATTTAATTATTAAAATAAACCGCACCAAAGTTTTCATTAAATCTTTTACACCAAACAGAAACCGAACCATATTCACTTACATCTATCCCTTCAGGAATTTCGTAGTTTTGGTCTCCTTTATTTCCCTTTAATTTTCCTAATTCAATATACTGATAGTTTTTTACGTCTTCATTATTTTTCAAACGATTTGTAGGAACTAATACAACTCGTACATCTGGCCCATTTGATGTTGCAAAATTAGAAAGTCGTAAAACACGTTTTCCATCCGCTAATTGGTGAATTTTTGCCGTTCCAGTTGTTTCATGGACACCGTTTTGAAACTGACCTTCCCTTATTACTCGATCACTTTGTTGCCTTACTTCAGTTGATTGTATCTCTGCTTGTGGCAATGATTCATTTACGTGCTTATCAATAAATAATTTCTCTGGTCGGAACAATGACCATAAAATCCCCAATACAATTATTAAACCACCTATAAGCCATACATATTTTCTTTTCATAAAGTAAAAAACCTCCTGTAACATACTGTGTAGTAGTATGTTAACAAGAAGGTCTTTCATTTTTCTAACGTAAATGTTACAAAAGTCTTTCAGCCATCTTATTTTTTTACTGATGTGATGGGAAGAGTGAACCAAAATTCACTTCCCTGCTTACCATCTGCGCGATTCCTTACACCAATTTCCCCTTTGTGCATTTCAATTAATGATTTTGCAATAGCTAATCCAAGTCCGGAACCACCAGATTGTGAACTTCTTGATCGATCTGTTCTAAAAAAACGTTCAAATACACGTAATTGATCATTTGGAGAAATTCCCATTCCTTCATCCCGCATAGTGAATTGGACCTGTTGAGTTGATTTATTTTCCACTACAGTCAATTCAATTGTTCCAGAGATAGGAGAATATCGAATTGCATTATGTAATAAATTACCTATGACCCTTTCAATTTTACAAGGCATAATCAAGAGTCGAGGTAATGTATCAGGGACATCCAATTGCACATGGATTTGTTTGTCTCCTAATAAGACAGAATGTGACTCTAATACATCTAATAGAACTTTATCTAAATGTGTAAAACTTGGGTGAAAATCTACTTGCTCAAACTCTAACTTTGAAAGATCAAATAAGTCGTTGATTAATCCATTTAATCTTTCTATTTCTTTTAAAACCGTTGCCAAGTATTGCTTTTTTATTTCAGGATCTTCAATCAGGTTATCTTGTAATGCTTCTATCATCATTTGCATGCTAGCCATAGGTGTTCGTAAGTCGTGTGAGATATTGGTAATTAGCTCCTTACGAGAGTTTTCCTGTTCCTCTAACTTAGTAAACCCTTCTTCTAATTTTTTTGCCATCTGTTGAAAGGCTGTTGCCAATTCTTTAAACTCACGTGGTTCTTGCCCAATTATATACATCGTTTCAAAGTGTCTATCACTAAATTGTTTCGTCAATTTTATTAAATTTTGTATAGATTTCATGATAGGACGTGTCATTAACCAATAAATAAACGTTGAAATAATGAATGCCACAAATGCAATTACTGTTAATAACCGCGTTTGTTCCGGTTCAAGTAACATTTTCGTCTCACTATACCATATAGCAATTACCATAATACTGGTACTTAATAGATTCATGAGTAACAATTGAATACGTAATCTCATGTTTCATTTCCTCCATTTGGCTCAAAGCGATATCCTATACCCCAAACCGTATGAATCCAACGATTCTTTAGCGTATGCTTTTCGAGCTTTTCACGTAAACGACTCACTAACACGGTAACTGTGTTTGATGCCCCTTCATGTCCAAAATCCCAAATTAATTCAAGAAGCTGCGAGCGAGAAAATACTTGTTTTGGATGCTTTGCCATGAGATAAAGTACCTCAAACTCTTTCACCGTTAACTCCACTTCCTTATCACAAACAAGTACATATCTTGTCTTTGGATATATTTTTAAATCTGGAAACTCTATCACTTCCAATAGAGATTCTTTCGCTTGTATTGGTACATGGCTTCCTCTTCTTAGTATAATTTGAACCCTTAATACTAATTCACGAGGGGAAAATGGCTTTGTTAAATAATCATCTGCCCCCATTGTTAAGCCTAAAATTCGATCCCTTTCCTCTCCCTTAGCAGTTAACATAATAATAGGGACATTTGACTGTTGACGAATTTCCTCGCATAATTCCCATCCATCTTTTTTTGGCATCATCAAATCTAATATAATTAAATCTGGTTGATGTGTAAGAAATAAATCCCAACCTTCTTTACCATTTACAGCGGTATAAACTTCATATTCTTCTCTTTCTAAATACCGTTTGCATACTTCTCGAATATTTTCTTCATCTTCTACAATTAAAATTCTTTTCTTCATATACTATCCTCACTTCTTTTTCACCAATAACACAAAATTTATTGTTTCTATTATCCAATGAAAATTCAGAAAATAAATTTTGTAATACAGATAGTAATCTTAACATTTGATTACTTATATGACTAGATAGGCATTTAAAATAGTAGTTACTAAATTATATAAATTAAAAGGAATGAGTCCGATTCAACATCGAACTCATTCCTTATTAGTAACCTAAATTATTGTATCTAACTTTTCGGATTCAATTCATTTCCGGTTCTCTTTTCAAACTTAGCAACAGGACTGTTACCTATTACTGAACTCTTGATAGATTCCATGCTATAGTATCAGTCCCATTCTCTCCATTACCATATTTCATATAATCGATTAAATATCCTACCTTTAACTTGTTACCATTAGATAGTATGTTCCATTGCTTATGGTATCCAGTGAAATTCTTTGGATATGCATGATTAAATTTAAAAGTACTTGCATTCTGTTTTTGATCTAAATGGATATAACTATCTTGAAGTTTTAAATATGTATAATCTGAATAAATAGGATTTCGAAATTTAATTAATACCTCTTCATCCTTTTTAATTGGTTTTCCAGGTTTAGGTTGACCTACTCTTTCAATAATTACATTCACTTTTTCATCGCTAGATTTTTCAGCCCAAAGATACTCCCATTTATTCCCAGCATGATGACTTCCCCAATAAGCTGTATTTCCATATGAAGCTACGGTATAAGGAACCCCTTCTGTAACAAATTCACCTGAATTATCTACTACATAATCTTCAAATTCTTTATTAGCTTTAATTTCAGTATCAATCTTTTGTGTAGGGGTTAGATTGTGTGCGTCATTGATTTCAAATGTAACTTTTCTGTGTGCAGCAATTTCAGATTTAATAGGGTGTATATTTTCTCTAGACTCATATGTAAATCCATTCTCACGTTTAACTAGTGTTACTGTTTGTGACGGAGCACTCCATTTCTTACTATAAGTAGTAGGAATCTCTTTACTCACACCAAATAAACCAGGTAAAATTGTTGCCCTAATCTTTTGCGTCACAGAATCATAACTACCTTCTACTAATGTTGGTTGCTGTAGTTTTGCAAAAGCACCGTGTACAGAGTCTTTATGTAAATAACCGCGATTTCCCTGTCCCGCTTTTAAATCGTTCAATGCATCAGTTCCATTATTAGCTGAAACTACTGATACGTTATTAGTACTTTTAGCCTTGTTTACAATATGATTTACTTTTTTCGTATCTATATTTACATGTTGAAAAACTTCGTTATAGGATAAAACTGGCTTATCAGCAAGGGATTTGTCTTTAGGAGTATATACCCTAAACTTTGGTATATTTCCTATATCTGTTTCTAATTGTTCAGTAGCTGCATTTACTCTAGACTCATATCTCCCTGAATCCCCCAAATGCATAATTTCTTCACCTTTTTCAATAGATAAATCCATTGTACTTGTAGGTAAAACTTCAATCGAAAGAAGTTCCCCTTGTTCAACAGCTTTCAATTCATCCAAAGATAAGACAATATTCGCATCTGCTTGTCCTTCTAAACTGTCAATTACTACTTCTGTTTTATTCCGTCCACCTTTTTCTGTACTTAAATAGTTTGCTTTATAACGATCTTGTGTTGCCTTTACAGTATTAATAATTTTGTTTCCTAAACGAATATTAAAATGAGGCGAAACATTTTCAGCGGATGCTGTTCCTACATTCTTATATTCCAAATGTACCCGTAATTTTGCTGCGTTCGCTGTATCCACAGTTGTTGCAGTAGACCAATCAAAATTATTTGTATAACTCTCCGTTTCCGTAGTTGTTTTTGAATATCCGTATCCCACATTTGCTGAAACACTTCCGGAAGGAACAGGACCGGCTGCTGAGCCTTCTACACCACCTGAACCACTTAAACCTACATTAAATGAATGTTGTGTAGATACACTTTTTTCCCATCCTCTGCTAACTGATCCGCCATTATTATCCGTAATGGTTGCAATAGGAATTACTTCAATTCGTTTGACACCAATTTGCAAATTCGGCATGTTGGCAACTATCGGATTGAAATTAGTATCAGAATCGTTGTTATAATTCTCAACCTCATACATATCAGTAAAAGGATCACCATCCGTATTTGCATTCATAGGATTCGATATAAATTTTGGTTTCCCTTTATCCTTCTCGGGATCCCATGCTTTCGCTTCATTTTTTCCAGTTTGTGAATTGAATTCAATTTTATATCCATTCATCTCTAAGTCGTTAGAAATACCATCTTTATCCCAATCGTTGTTTGCCATTTCAATGTTTTGTGTAATGAGTGAACCTATTTCCCCATCAGATCCGAGCGTGAAATTCTTATCTTCTTTTTTTACATTTACATTCTCTTTGAATATTTCAACTGTACCTCCTGGATTCGGTTGTTTTACATCTGCTAAAGCAGGAGATGCTAAAGTCAGTGCCATCGATACACTACCTAATACACTAATTGCTGGCTTCAATTGTTTCATTGTTATTTTTCCTCCTTGGTTTCTAGGTCAATTAGAACACCTACTAGTAAGATTAATTTCATCATATATAACAAATCTTTCTTTTCTCTCTCATAACTGTTAAAAAAGTCTCTCGTAAATGTTACAAAACACTTACAGAGTTTTTAAAATCTATATATAAAACATTAAAAAGCCGTAATATGAAGAATCGATTACAATATATACAAAAAAACAGCTAGCCAAAGCTAACTGCTTACTAATTTATAAAATTTCAGTAAAAGAATGTATTAATTTTGAAGTGTGCAAATTGGAAGAGTGACTTCAACTATAGTTCCCTTATTCACTTCACTCTCAATAAATACCTTCCCCTGGTGTGTTTCAATAATTTTATAACATACCATTAATCCTAAGCCGATTCCCTCTTCCTTAATACTGTAAAAAGGTTCTCCTAAGTATGGTATACGTTCTTTTGGAATCCCGCATCCTTGATCGATAAAGCGAATCCTTATTTGATTATTATCAAGTTTATCAAATTGAATCAAAATTTCTCCTCCTGTTGGCATAGATTCAATTGCATTTTTTATAATATTAACAAATACTTGTTTTAATTGATTTCCTTCACATGGAATCAATGGAATACCAGGTGTAAAATCAATTAAAATTTTTATATTATTCATCATTGCTTGAGGTTGCAGTAGCATTAAAACTTGATCCATTAGCACACTAATATCATTAGGTTGTATCTTTACCACCTGTGGTTTGGCTACCGCCATAAATTCATTAGTAATACTTTCTATACGCTCAATCTCTGATGATACTATATTTATATACCCCTGATTATTCTCAGTTTCCGTTGATTTTAGTAATTGCATAAACCCTTTCATTGCGGTTAATGGATTATTAATTTCATGAGCCATTGCAGTCGCTAATTGTCCTACGACAGCAAGTTTTTCAGATTTCCGTAGTAATTCTTCTGTTTTTAGCCGTTCAGTGATATCACGAGAAATACTCAGGAAAACCTTTTTACCATTTAAGTTAAAAACACGGACACTAAACTCAGTTGTTATTATTTTTCCTGTTGGAAAAGCATATTCATCTTGTAAAGTGAAGGAAGTTTGTCCCTCTCTAATTTTTTCTAACAACCTTACAATCATTTTAGAATCTTGTGGTACTACATTTGGAAATGGTAACGAGAGCAGCTCTTCTCTACTATATCCAAATCTTTTACAACCAACAGGGTTTACCTCAATGAATCGACTGGGAACATAATTTTCATTCAGCTCTACTACATATACTGCATCAGTTGCTTGTTCGATTAGTGCACGGTACTTCATTTCACTATCTTTTAATTGTTGATGTAATCGATGTCGCTCTCTTTCTGCTTGTTTTCTTTCAGAGATGTCTCTACATATTGCAGATAAAGCTATCACATTTCCTCTTACGTCTAATATAGGAGAAACTGTCAGACTGACATCAAGAAGACTTCCATCGTTACGTCGTCTAACAGTTTCTAATCTAGTAACTACGGATTCTCCTGTTAGAATTTTCTGAATATTTTTGAGTGATTCTTCCATTAAGAAATCTGGTACACAAGGTAATCTCTTACCTATGATTTCTTCTAATGACCATCCAAATATCTTTTCATAAGCTTTATTTGCTTGTAAAATATGCCCTTCTCGATCAGATATGGTAATAGCATCTACATTATGCTTTATAAATGATTCTAGTAATTCTTTGGTAGCTCTTAATTCTGATTCTACCTTTTTCCTTTCGGTTATATCGACTGTAGAACCAACAACTTCAATAACTTGTCCATTTCGTTTAATCGGCCTAAGTGCAATAAGAATAATTGTTTTATCATCTGGCCAAGGTAATTCGAATATAATTTCTTTCCCTTCCCATGCCTGAAGATAATACTTCATCAATTGTGAAACTAAATGTGGTGGAACAATAGAGGCATCAATAGTCCGTAAGCTTTTCCCTACCACCTGTTCAGAGTAAAATCCTTTTTGATAATAAAACTGTCCATCACATAAAGTGTGTATAAAGTGCTTACCCACTTTTTTAAATTTAAAAATCCCTCCTTGAAGCTCATGTACGGTATCTGTAAGTTCTTGCTTGGATTTTTTTAATTCCCGGTTCATTTTAGATAAGTCCTGTGTTAAATAATACAATCTCTGGTAGGCTTCCATAAGAAATAGCCCAATTAAAAGTCCTAACGCTATATATAATAAACCTCCAGAGTAAAGTAACGTAGTATTAAAGAATACACCAACTAACCACTTTATTCCGACAAAAATAGAAAAATATAAAGATGCACTTTTAAAAGGATGAAGGTTTTTAAAATATGTTTTAAAAGTAAAAAATAGAACACTCATACTTAAATATGCAATCACAGGTGGCTCCCAATACCCACCAATGAAAAAGATACGCATTATAATTATGCTAATTAGTGTAATCCAACCAGCAATGCGACCAAAGTAAATAAAAGATAGAATAAGAGGAACAACTCGAAGATCGTAGGAAAATCCCATGTATGGAAAAGAAAAGAGCATCAAAGTAACTGCAATAATCCCTCCATAGAATTTTTCGAAATATCGCCTGGAATGAACCAAAAAAACTTGAATAAATATCGCTGCGCTAACTAATAAAGAAAAAATAGAAAGATTGATGAAATAGTCTTTAATAATCATGTAATGTCCCTCCTTGCATTAAAGATATATTCGACAAAAAAACAGAAAATCCTACAAATAATATACACAGTTCAGGTGCAAAAAAATATAATTCCGTACATGACAATACATGTAAATAGTATCATATTGATTCAAATCGAAAATCAGGGCATCTTCCATTTGAAACTGTAAATCCCCCAAAAATAAGGTATTTATTTAAATGTTATGTACAAAAAAACGTAGGAATATTTAATTCCTACGTTTTTTATAAATTAATCAATTCCTTCACTATTACGATTCTTCTAATTCCTCAATTTCGGCTTTTCGCTTTAAAAATATTGCAATATCTTTATTCTCCCTTTCTATTAAACCAAGAGCATGTCTATCATTTAAAGCTAATTATTTATAACCCCATATATATTGTATCGTTGTCGCTTTACTATGTTTATGATCCGCAAAATACCATTCTAAAGGTTGTAAAGGGTTAGATACTTCAAATAATTCAGCTGGCTACCATGAAGGCAAGTTTTCATTTTCACCCAGTCGCCTTCTTTGGGCCAACGAGGATCTGTCATTGGTATTCTCCTTAGAACTATACTTTATGGATTTGAATTAATTTTTTTATTACTTGTTGCTCTTTTAATGTATTTGCAGTGCTTCTACCTGCGGAGTCTCTTCCTAATATTTCAACTTCATATTTTGTATTCTTTGTAGCCTCTTCTAGTTCTTTTTCTTTCTTTTCAGGTTTGCATATATTTCATGTCAAATTACAGAAGTGAGTCAGGCCACTCTAAATCTTAGATTAGAAGAACATGAATAATATTCTTTTTTGAATTGTAATTAAACCTCAGAGTGGCACCTCATACTCAGAACCATTTCCTTACCTAACAGAAGTTAATAAAACATATTTAATTATTGCTTCACCGCTTTGGCTACAAGTGCTGCGTATGCTTCTGCACCTACTTTGGTTAAATGCACACCGTCAGGTGCAAAGTAGTCTTTCTTTCCAGCACTTGCTGCATACCAATCAACTAGAGTTACATTCGGATATTCAGATACCGTTACTTTCAGTCTCTCATTCACGATTGATTCCCACGGACGTGGTACTCTCGTATTAATAAATATGATTTTACGTTCGTTTCCAATTACTTTTATTAATGAAACAAGTTGCTCAGTAGTAAAGGCTCCATTTGTACCTAATCCAATAATGACATAATTTCCTAAATTACCTTCATATTTTAACTGTTCAACTACCGGAATCGCTTTTGACAGCTGGCGACCAATTTGGGCATCAATCCTAATATCAGGAAAAGTATTTTTTAAATACGGAGTAATATCAATCATAACGGAATCGCCTATCGCAGTAACTGTGAGTGAATTTTTATGTTGCGCAGAATTTACTTCTCTTGATTCCCCTTGTTTTTGAGGCGTCTCTTGATTTGGATTTTCCCAAACTGCAACTGGATGTGGCGCCGGTTGTGTTTGTGCTGCTTTCACCTTATCTTGTTGAGAGTTCTCCTTAGCCTTACTAGCTTTTGATAATCCTACAACCGCTATCGACGAAACGAATAATGTACAAATTAAAGCTAACTTAACACCTAAAGTGACATTTTGAATTCTTAAATTCTTAAACTGAATGTTCCGGAGCGCACCTTGTCGGATTGGTTTTTCAATAAACTTCCATGAAATTTGCGCAATCAATATAATCAAAAGAAATTGAAGGATTGCTCTTATTAATGAAAAATCCCCAGCATTTACCTTTGGAGTCGTCAATGTAAGAATTGGATAATGCCAGAGGTATATGCCATACGATCTTATCCCTATCCAACGTAAAGGTCTAAATCGTAAAAATTGAGCAATACGACTAGCTGGATGAGCTAGATTTGCGACTAACAATGCTGTTGCAATTGATAAGAGAACCATTCCTCCCTTGTATAGAAATGGATCATATTGATTGGTCTTCCAAAACATAACCAAAATAATAATAAGGGCAATGCCCCCCACTACATCAAGAATGAAACGCGCCTTTGGGATAATTTTATTTGCAAGTCTATTGCTTGGCCAAACTAAGGCAAGTACCGCTCCGATAAGTAAGGAAAAGGCCCTCGTATCTGTACCATAATATATTCTGCTCGGATCAGCTCCAGGTTCATACAAAATTGCCATCGCTAAAGCTGAAGCAACGGCTCCCAGACAAATTAATAAAATCATACGGGATTGTTTTTTTATGTAGTAAAGCCCTAAACTAATGATAAACGGCCAAACAACGTAGAATTGTTCCTCAACTGCTAACGACCAAAAATGATTCAATGGAGAAAGCTGGTTAAAATTATCAAAGTACGATAATTTATGATAAATATACCACCAGTTACTAACATAAAATAATGCCGCTAATGAATCTCCGCGCATTTTTTCAAGTAAAGAGCTATGAAAAACTGTAATCCATGCCAACGTTATAACGAGCATAACAAGCATTCCTGGAAGCAATCTCCTTGCCCTACTAAGCCAGAATTTTTTTAAATCAATTCTCTTATTTCTCTTCCACTCTATGGCTAGAATATCTGTAATTAAATAACCTGAAAGTACAAAAAATACAGTAACTCCTAAAAATCCTCCAGGCATCCAATTAAAATTAATATGATACAAAATAACACCTAGTATAGCTAGGCCCCTTAGACTGTCCAATCCAACCATATAACGACTATTTTTTTTAAAAGGTTTAGTCATCCTACATTCACCTCTTTTTCTTGGAAATTAGGTTAATAATAACGGCACAAAGTACTATTAATCTCCTAAAATCGTATAAGCTAAACTATTACAAACATCTTTTTGTAAGGCTTTTTTTTATCTTTACATGCACAGTAATTAATACTTTAACACGTTATCTGGCTCTGTTGTGAAAATTTTTAAGCTAGATGTTCTTGTTGCTCTTCCGAAAAAGAGGAATATGATATATAACGTATATTTGAACATTTCCCTGCAAAATAACGTTATAAAGAAGGGCTACTGGTTATGAGCAGCCCCTCTTTTACCTTACTTCACATATACATATGTTTCATTTGAAATAACATTTTATGTCTTGCCCTTACTGTCGTGTATTTTATATTGCAGCGAACCTTGCATCAGAACAATATGTGTTCTGGTGCAAGTTTTTTTTAACTAGAATAAATTCTGGGAAAGCAAATAAGGAACATGATAGATGTAATATTTTAAAGAAAAATAATAGTAGCCATTTGCTACTATTATTTTTTTCTTTAAGTTATCATAATATGCCTGAAATTCTAAAGGGACGTGGTATGCCAATTCATCTAACAACCATTATGTGCTGAGTTCGTAAATGCGAAAATTTCATTCGTGATTTTTGAAAAATAAAACAAAAAAGAAAAACTATCTTTGAAAATGGATGAAACCTACATAAATGTCAACTAATCTATGTACGAATTCCTTTGCTTTAGCTAGGTGTTCTAGGAAATAAGGAGCCATATGCCGGTCAATTTTTCAATTAACTTGGTGTCTAGTTTAGTGTACCATCTCCAATTAATGCATTTTTTCGGGTTCAGTTCATTATATTTTCTACTTTGTCTTTATATACAACATATTCTTTTCCATCCACTACTGCTACCACCGCAAATTCATCATTTGGATTGAATGAAAGCCAGTCAGCCCACATGCTTGTATTAGCACCTCCACTCCACATATGATGAACAGTGTTTTTAGTTAAATTCATAACTTTATAAGACGCATTTGGTGCATTTGTTCCAGTCTTTATTTCAAAAGTGTATGCGTTATGGATTTTTTTATAAAAGTAAAAAACGTTTGATGGACGAAGTAGATTCATAAAATCTTGTTCTTTCTTCTCTGCAATTTTTATGCCTTCTAGTAATGTGACAACATCTGCTCTTAATGTTTTCCAACTGTCTTTAGCTGAATTCAAGTTAGGCTTTAAAAATTTATATCTATTTTGATCAGCTTTTTCATCAGCTTTATCAATATGCCCCATTACGCCCGAATATTGAGAGTCTAAATCATCCCATTGTGTGGACATATAAGTAAGAGCAGTAATAGCACTATCAATCGTACTATGCATATCACTAATATTATGAAATGCAACTCCGACTACACGATTTAATGTAATTTTATAATCTACAGTTTTACGTAATTCTGCTAAAGCAGGCTCTAATCGACCTAAATTATCTCTAGCAGTACCTATCATTATGCCACCAGAAATAAGCGTGGGGATAAAAGGGACTTTCACCATTATTAACCCATCAGATTCTAATTTCTTATAATAGTTTACTTGTCCTAAAACTTCATCTAAACGCTTTTGATCAGTCTCTACATCAGCTCCTTGGTTTTTTAAAATCGATTGCAAGGTCTCTTTATGGCTTCCAAATACTCTAACATCTTCTCCAATAGCGTTTTTAAATTTAGTTAATTCTTCTATTAACGCTTTTGCGGACTTTTGGTTTCGTTGAATCCCCACCCTTAAATCTGTAATCCCCTTTTTTAAAGTATCCCCATTTCCATTATTGATCGCCTCTACTAATGTTTCATAATAATTTTCAAACTTTGTATCGTATTCAATAATGCCGGTCAATGTATCTAAAAGCTGTTTTTTTACTTTTGTATTCCATGTAACAGCATGTGCTCTTGCATTCTTTTGATCCTGTACAATTTTACTAGGTAAATCTGCATACCCATTAATAGAAATTCCTTCAAAACTCACATCCGGATTATTAATTAGTAAATAAGAATATTCATTCATAGCCTTTGCAAATAACCCAGCATCTTGTACAGTTTTTTTCATCTTTTCTTCATTTGCTGAAAGAGACATATCTCCAGTGTTCGTTTGTTCAGTTTCAATTGCAAAGGTTGCTACTGGTGTGATTGCATAGGTAGTTGTCATAATTAAAAATGCTGATACAGCCAGTATTTTATAAGGTTTTTTTTTCATCTTTTCTTATTCCTCCTGCATAGAGTATGATTTCAAGTCCTATTCTTATTAAAAGACGATGTTGTTGCATAGATTCGATATTATTAAGCAAATCTATATAACCTGTCCCCTATTGATTAATTCTGTTACAAATTTTTAAAAACAAGTAAACTACATGACTATCTTTTTATTTGGATAAAACTTATATATAAGTGAAAGGCGAAGTCTTTAATGAGACTCCGCCTTTTTAATATATAAGGATTTATTAATTATCGCTTTACTGTTTAACAGTGTAATCATAGGCTCTCTATGTTATGGATTACTTTGCAATAGAATAAATATTTCCCTATTTTTGTGGAGTAACAGTTTCCACTTTTAATTCCTTTATCCCCTCTTTTAATGTAACCGCATCTGTTCTTAATGTTTTCCAACTGTCTTTCGCTGCATCCAAGTTATTTTTTAAGAATTTATATTTATTTTGATCCGCTTTTTGAGCTGCCTTCTCAATATGCCCTAGAACGCCCGAATATTGAGAATCTAAATCTTGCCACTGCGTCGACATATAAATAAGGGCATTAATAGCATCATCAAGTGCCTTATGCATTTCATTAATATTACTGTAAGCAACTCCAACTACTCGATTTAATGTTACTTTATAATCCACGGTCTGACGTAATTCTGCTAATAAAGGCTCTAACTTACCTAAATTATCTCTTGCTACTCCCACTATGATACCGCCAATTATTGGTAGACCCAAAATGGCACCCTTCATTACATTAAATCCATCAGATTCTAATTGTTTATAATAGTTTACTGATCCTAATACTTCTTCTAGACGTTTTTGATCGGCTTCAACATCCGCACCTTGATTTTTTAAAATCGACTGTAAAAGATCTTTATTACTTCCAAATGCTCTAACATCTTTTCCAATAGATTCTCTTAATTTAGTTAATTCTTCTATTAATTGTTGAGCATACTTTTGATTTTGTTGAATTTCACCTCGTAAATCTGTAATCCCTTCTTTTAAAGTTTCTCCATCCCCTGTATTAATTGCCTCTACCATTGTGTCATAATAATTTTCAAATGTTGTATCATATTCAACAATACCAGTCAATGTATCTAAAAGCTGCTTTTTTACTTTCGTGTCCCAAGTAGCAGCATGTGCTCTTGCATTCTTTTGATCTTGTACGATTCTACCAGGTAAATCTACATATCCATTAATAGTAATTCCCTCAAAATTCACATCAGGATTCTTAATTAACATATAAGAGTAGGCATTCATAGATTTTGCAAATAATCCAGCCTTTTGCAAGGTTTCTTTCATTTTCGCTTCATTTGCAGAAAGAGAAGTATCTCCATTGTTCGTTTGTTCAATTTCACTTGCAAAAGCTGCTACTGGTGAGACTACAGGAGTTGCTGTCATAGTTAAAAGAGCCGATGCAACGATTAGTTTGTACGGGATATTTTTCATCATTTTCTATTCCTCCAATATAAGTTTTCATTTTCAGTTCTATTCCTGTTTAAAAGCGATGTCTTTTGAAATGAATTCTGCATCTTTATGAATATCATTCCAACTTTCTTTAGCAGCTTTTAAATCATCCGGTATTAAAGAGAATTTGTGGTCTTGCATAGAATCGATATTATCCAGTAAATCTGTATAATTTGCGCCCATTGTATTCCATTGCTTTTGAATATTTGTTAGAGATAAAATCGCTTGATCTACAGTCTGATATAGATATGCCAATGTTTCTTTCGCGTTAGTAAGCGAAAGAACTGCTTGATTAGCACGATCTGCTTTCATACTTAATTCTCCGATTTTGTTTGAAATTTCGTTATAGGAGTCCATATGCTTAGATGCCGTGACACCCGCCGCAGTTCCTAGGCCGATACCAGCTGCTCCAAGAGCTGAAAGTCCACCAACAACAGCTGGTGTTGCTGTACCACCAGTTACAACAATTACAACTGCTCCTCCAATGGCTGCAATAACTAAAATAGCTGCTCCGAATCCCCCACCAATTGACCATGCTAATACATCATCTAAATGTTTTTTCTGAGTAGAACGAAGTTGCTCAATTTCAGCTTGAAGTTGTGGAATCGTTGCTTGTTGACCTGCCAATATTGCAGTTAATCCGCCTTTCCCATCTGGACCACCAACATTATTTTTAAAATCTGTAGAATTTTGATATAGTTTCCCTTTGAAGTCTTGTAGCATCTTAATTACATCTGTTACCTCTTTTGAATTTGTATTAATTGTTGTAATTAAATCATTTATGCCCTCTTTTAGACCTGCCTTATCTTTCTTTTGTACAGTATCTACTAATGTGTCGTAATAATTTTGAAATTGTTCATCGTAATTTACAATATTACGAGCTGTTTTTTGAATCTGTGGCTTCGCTGTATCTAACCAATAATTCGCATTGATTCGTGACAGTTCTTGATTAAGGTGAATATTTTTGAGCAACTCTCCTCCTTCTGATCCTAAATCGATATTAGATAAATTTATATTCGGTTGCTTAATCATTGTTTTTGCGTACAAATCCATTACAAGAATATGAGACCCTGTTTCAGCCAATGCTTTCTTCAGTCCCTCAGGACCTAAAGCATAATTGCCTACTTTTTGTTCTTGAGCGGTCGTTACTTGTGCAAATGCATGAATAGTGTTACCAGTAGTAGCAGTTATAACCGTTGCCAGCGTGGCTAAAGTTAGCACTTTGAATGGGAATTTTTTCATCACTTTTCTCCTTCTTTCGCTAGATTCTTATAATCTTTATAGTTTTTTCAAAAACGTAATATCAAAATTTATATACCTGTTCTTCAAGGTAACTTATTACATTTTTTAATTGTCTTAATGTATCTTTTTGAGACTGCTCGTTAGTTACATCAACATTAGTAGATAATTTTGTAATGTTATTTTTTATTAAATCTAAATCTTCTTTATAGCGCTTTAGTAGGTCAAGTTCTACATCTACTTGATTTGCAAACGTATGCAAATCATTTTGTGAAAGAAGAATCATTGATTTTTGCAAATCTGCTATTGATAGTTTCGTTGTTAAATCATATATTTTTTGGTTTTGTTTCTCTAAGTCATCTAAATATGATCGCTGCTCTGCTGTTAGTTTATTTACTTCTGCGAAGACACCAAATGTTTTCTTAATCTTTTCAGTATCAATGGCTTTCATCAGGTCATATTCTTGCGTTTTTGCGGCTGCAGCTGCAGCTATTTCACCTTGTTTGCTTTTCTCAATTGCTTCACGAGCTGCTTTTTTGGCCGATTCAATTTCTAGAGCAGTTTTACCTTGTTCTGTCGCTTCTTGCGCTGCTTTTTTCTCCGCTTCTAGAATAGAGTTGTTAATTTCTTTTCCTTTGTTATACGCTGCCATCCCTGCTTGAGCAGCCGGTTCAATAATTTCTTTTGAAAGACTATAAATTTCTTTGAATATAGCAAATCCCTGCTCATTTAAAGCTCCTGGTATTAATGCAATTTGTTGTAAATCATTTTGAATTGCTTTTTTGGTATTTAATATTTCATTTTTTAACTGATCTATTTTTCCTGTTCCATCTGTACCTAATATGCCTTGCGCAGTTGCCACATTAGTATCGAAATCTTTTAATTTTTTATCAAGCTGTAATTTAAGATCAGTTAACTCATTAATTTGTCGTTGCGCATTTTCTTGATTCGTCATAGCCATTTCTTGAAGTACTTCAAGTCTATCCACAAAACCTTCTCTATCTTCTTTATTGTCTACATACGATTTTAATGTCGGATAATAGCTATTAAATTTTGTTACAAATCCTTTGCTTTTTGAATTTAATAGAATTAACTGTGGATAGAGTTCCAATGACCATTCCTTCATATCTTGTTTGATTAGGAATTGATTTGTATTTAAAGCTGGGACTTCCTCTAGCTGTACATTAGGACTCATTAAAGATTGATCAATATACGTTTGGATTAATTTAGATTGCGCACCTAATTTTCGTAATGATGAAGAAATATCCATGTTTTCCTGTTGAGTTTCTGCTTGAACGATTGGTGTTGCGAGAGTATTGATAGGAATAGTCGCTCCAGTTACAATGGATGTTATTAAAAATCCTGTCATTATTTTATTCTTCATTCCGTACACTCCTTTACCATTTTTTTCTATAACTTGATTCATATAACTTGTACGACCTAGCGCTAGGCTCACTCTTTGTACACGGATGAGGAAAGAGAAGTCTTTCAGATAGGGTGTTATCCTTATTTTTTACTTCTAATAGGATGTAAGAATTTTACTCATCTCTCATTTAGATACTTTATTTTCCAAAAAATAAACAATAAAAATTCATCAGCTATATTTGAATTAGACACCCAATGGGTAGTAATATATTAATTCTCCCAAAGAGTTGCGGTTTAACTTACAGAGCCACGAGGATTGATAAGCCAATGCTTACAGTTAATCCTGTTTTGACCTTGTTTAATATCAATTACATAATATGTCTCTTAGTTTTGTCAGCAAGAGCCTTACAAGACTACAAAAGACGAACTTATACTGTACATTGCTTATACTTTTATTGCGGAATAAATTCACTTTTGTTATGCAAAAACTTAGAACACTTTTATTACAAACTTGATCATTTTGAGATTCTAGGTCTCTCATTAATTAACTGATTATTAGGAAAATTATTTTCGACATAATGTTACTTACAACTTCGCTATACTCCTATTAGCGTAATCTTCTCCTTTCTCTCTGGTCATACCAGTTATGTTGTTCATTAAAACATTAAATTTTTAATGCGTAAATAGCAAAATTTTGTCGATTGTACTCAATAATTTAACTGTTAAGTAAAAACACGAGCCAAAAACATTATACAAATATAATTAATTAAAAATTTCACCTCTGTAATTGTAATGATTACAAATTAATATATATAAGGTTAAAAAATAACTATTTTAGCTTAACCAAGAAATTATATTTTAGAAAAAATACTTATAGAATAATTTAATAGGTTTTTTTATACTTTTTTACCTTTATTTAGTAATGTATAATTGCATAAAACATAGATATATCATGTGATATATGTTACATTATTAATTTTTACGAAATATACCCTAATATCAACATTAATAAATATTTAAAATGGAGATATTAATCTATAAACTTGTTCATCGTTATAACCATATATTTTAAAATATAAAACAGCTGCAAAACTTTCTTAAAAATCCTTTGCAGCCTTCTGTTTTTTTGTTTTCTTTAGAAAAATAGTGTTTCAAGTTAACAATATGGTATAAACATTTCCATTGTGCTTTTGCTTGGATATATGTTTCATGGACTCTTCAAAAGCTATTTGTTTGAGCTGACGTCAGACTCGTTTGTCTAATTCAGAACTATACTGATAAATCCAGCGCCTAATTATTATTTAAAAAATAGATAAGCTTCGTTTCTCCATTATTTTTGCCAACTCCTGAAAATTGAAACTGTTCCGCTAACAAGATAATATCAGGTTGATCATACGTCTATTTAAATACAAGTTCCTTATCTAAACAAATCACACACTTTTTCTAGAGTAATAAGCTCAGTATTTTCAAGTTTTAGAGATTACTTACACCTATGTTTAAGTTTTTACATTGAAACCAAATAACAAGCCTATATTATTGTATATTTTTCACGGTACTGTCTAGGGGTCATGCTAGTAATTTTTTTGAAAACCCTCGTAAAATAACTTTGGTCATTAAAGTTTAGCCAAGCACAGATATCTGATAACGAATAAGTAGTTAGAGTTAATAATTTTTTTGCTTCTTCCACTCGTTCCCTTTGAATATATTCACTTAAAGTAATTCCCATTTCTTTTTTAAATAGTTTAGACAGATAAGTAGGGGTAATTTCCAAATGATTAGCAAGTTCATTGAGAGTTATTCCATCGTAAACATTTTTATTAATATGTTTCATACATGTAGTAACCGCGTATGAATACTTTTGTGCATTGTATTCTTTCACACGATCTGCAAAGGTACGTAAAGCGTCTCCTGACAATCGCTTTGCAGATTCTACGTTATCTAATTGTTCCAGAGTTTGTATATATAAAATACTATGAGCAAAAGCAATATCTGGTGGCAGGTTTCCTTCTATCGCATATCGAGTAGCTAAGGTAATCGCAATAATTCCAAGGTTTTTTTGGTTCCTGAGCGGATCCTCTATTAACATCAGTTCAACATCCTCTTGTGAAACTGCATACATATACTGTATTAACTTTTTTTTATTTCCTTCTTTGATAGTCAAAAAGAAATCATTTACTAATGCCATGTTGTGAGTTTTAGGTTTGTTTTGTCGGCGTTTTAAAATATATAAATCAGGTTTCACAATTTTATTAGGAACTTCCTCTAGTACTTTATTTTTTTCTAAAACAATACCTACATCTAACTTTTCATTGAAAATCATGTAATGTAATAAAATTCCCATATCAATTAATGTAGTTTTTTTAATCTCAGATAAACACTGATAATAGGCTAGTCTTTCTTGAATTTTATCATTTGATTTAAATTCTTTTTGAAGTTTTATGGTCATATCATCTGAACCTTTTGGATGTATAGTGGGACCGATAATAATAGTCCCTTTAATGTGATCATGATTTTCTATATGTATTAGAACAAAATTTTCAAGATAGCTGTTACATCTGAAAAGTGGTAAGTTAAAGGGATCGTTTTCTTGATAAATATCACTAAGATGTTCTTCTTTTGAAGAATAAAAAGGACTATATATATCATCAGATGTAGAATGATATAAAATTTTTTTGTCTGTAGATAAAATATGTACAGGGGCATTAAATGCTTTATGTGCAAGATCACACAAGTGTTGTATATCGATAGAAGTATTCATTACATTCTCCTTTTAAGTAAATTATTTGATAAATTTCCGCATTGTTCCTTTTATAGTTTCATAAAATATATTCTGCTAGGTATAATTCACGACAAATAATACTATAAAATATCAAATTAGTACAATTAACGACAAAATATTACTATATCTTTTTTATGAAAATCATATATTATTTAATTGTAATTAGCATCTAAATATCAGAGTAGATAAGAAAATGAAATGAACGAAGGTCATTTCTTAATTCTACAAGATCTAATCATTACACTTGAGAAAACAGTGAAGAACATACAAAATACAGTGGTACTCAATGCGAGGACCAAGCTGGAAAAAAGATTCAAAATACAGCGAAAGTAACAGGAGATACTGTACCACCGCAAGAACCAACAAACAAAATTTCAATTCAATTACTTGTACAAATTGAATTCCAAAAATAGATAATGCTAATTTAAATGTAAAACTGAAAACCTACTGTGTTTCAAATTTTAGACAAAGATAACAAAAAGTCGGGAAATTAACAACAGAGGACAATGATAAGACTATTTATGAACCACTATGCTTCGGAAAGTACACGTTGGAAGAAATTCAAGCACCAAATAGGTCTACGTTATTTAAAGATCTAATTGAGAGAAGAATCTTATCATCAGTACAAAAATAAAAAAAGAAAACATAAAAAACGAATAGAATATTTAAAATTCTGGCGATATAGGGACAACTATTTTTATCTAATCCCCCACAATATTACTGGTCCCAACATTAGTTTTATTTTCCACAAATGAGGAAGAAATATATAGATTTCAAAAATACTAGGAATTGCAGAGGAGATAGAACATATGAATAAACTTTATTTATATGTTGTTCATCTTTGTATTATTAATCTTTATGCTACCTAGCTCGAATACCGCACCACATCAACATATTCTTAATTTTCCACTTTATTTTTAATTAAGAATCAAAATACCTTTAAATGAAGTTGTATTATAGTTTATTAAATACTATAAATAAAAACAAAATGCTATTTAAACCTCCTCTGACTACTTATATGAGGGTTTTTCTCTAATGATACCTATGGTATTAACTCTACTTTAAAGGATCATTTTAAGAGAATTTGAGAAGCCATTTTTCTAGTTCACCATCAAAAATCTTGAAATTTATGTAAAAAAGAACCCGTTTTATATATAGTTTCTTTTTTTCATTTCTTTAACTTAGTCTAATCTATATTGGCCAGTTAATTGTTCCTCAGCCATTCGAGCTAAGTGTAATTATTCTAATCATTAACACCTTTTTCCTTTAAATTCTTTAGACCCTATCCTTGTTTATATGAATAGCTTTCTTATTCGAAAATAGATTTTTAAAAATTCCTACCCCTACAATTAATACACCTATTCCAACTAATTTATTTATTTGTATTGGAACGCTCTCCATTCCAAACAATCCGAATGTATCAATACATAATGCAACAACTAATTGTGTAATAAGACTAATTAACACCGTATACGCTGGACCTAAACTCTTTATTGCACCCATTATACAAATAATTAATCCAATGCCAAACAATCCGCTTATATAAAACAAATAATTTGTAGTGTAAAAATTAATGCTAATACTTTTCTCTGTTATGATATAAAATAGACCAGAACTTATGAGACCTATTCCAAGAACACATGCAGTTGTTAACCACTGTCCTACACATTCATTGACCTTTGTGTTAAAAATAGATTGTAAGCTAATTAATACTCCAGCAAATATAGCTAAACTAAATCCAATCAAAATATTCCTCTCCCTTTCATTGCTCATATATATTATCTTTAGCAACTTCCTTCATTCTAGAAAAATCTTTAATTACGATAACTCCATTTTTCTTTTCAATTAATTTTTCTTTATTTAATTTCTGTAACACCCGAATTACGTGCCTATAACTTACTCCTATAAAATCAGCAATACTTGATATGGAAGTTGCATCTAAATCCTCTTTATACATATTTCCGTTACTATCGGTTGAAATTGATAGTAAATAACTAGCTACACGCACTTCTACTGGATAAAGTAAATTTAGAGCTGTAAAACGGGTCGATATTTTTAACGTGTTCGCAATGTTTTCAAGCAAGAAGTTCATAAATATAGGATCATGTAATAACTTGTTTCTAATAACCGTATTAGAAATGGAGATAGCTACAACATCTGAACACGCTTCAACGACATTATGAGTCTTGCTTTTTTGTATTAATTCAAGATCACCAACAACCGCCAATGGATTGATAAAGCGAAGAATTAGTTTCTTTCCTTCTGGTGTAATCGTATAAACTTTTACTTTACCTTTCACTACAAAATATAAACGATCCATTTCGTCATCTATATTGCAAATAAACTTGCCTTTTTCAAAATGATTTATTTGAAAATAAGCTGTATCTATTTCTGAAAAAATCTCAAATATTTTATTAGTTTTCAAATAATGAATAATTAAATCTGATCTATTCTCCATTCTCATTTCCTCCTTCTATTTACATATTAAATATTACAATCCCTATAATCATTACTATTGTTCCCACAATATGATATCTCTCCATCTGTATCTTTTTTATATGGAACAGTCCTTTTATTTCAATGAAAGTTGCTGTTAACAATTGAGCAACCATAAGTGTGCTAGCTGTCAATGTAACCCCCATTGAATATATCGCCATAGTTTCTGCACAAATAATGAATCCACCAAATGCACCGGCTACTAAATATATTTTTTTCACACCCTTTAAATCCATTACTTTCTCTTCTTTCTTTAACAAAAATATAGTTACTGCAATAAGGAATCCAATTAAATGCGTTATAATACTCGTTGGCCATATGCCGATATGTGAACTAAGTTTCGCATTAAAGGTTCCTTGAAGTGTTATACATACACCAGCAAAAACAGCAAATACAATGCCTTTCAAAAAATCATCTCCTAATTTTTTATTTCTAACTTAATTAAAAGCTATGACCCTAAAAGGCAAAAGGACAAATGTCACATCACTATGAAAATAATTAGAAATGAACAAAAAACACATCTCAAAAATTTGAGATGTGTTTTTATATTTTTATTAATATATAATTTTTTACATATTATAACTACGCTACATTAACAGTCTTCTTCATAACAAACTTTGCAAATAAGAAACGCACAAGCGGCCCCATAATAATTAATTGTAATGGATAAGCCATAATGAAATTTTTAATAAAAATTGAAAAATAACTTGAAACAAATGATTCCCCTTGTAGTCCACCATGTAAATACATCATAGCCATTCCGTAAAATGACATAAAGAAAACCATTCCGATTACCATAGCTGTAGCCATCGCTACTATAATATTTATTTTCTTCGATTTATTAAACGGTATCGCGAATACAATTTTTTTCGCACAAGGTCCAACGATACATATCTCAATTAATAACGCAATCATAAATCCAATTAGTAGTTCTAATGCGATCTCCTTAATATGAATTGGCCCTCCTGCTCCGTTCAATAATAAATTGTAAAACGTCATTACGATAACCATCCCTAGGCACATCATCATACCGAATTGGAGGTTTTCCTTTCTTGTTGTTGGCAACTTTCATCATCCCTTCTCTTTGAGTCTTTGCCATTATATCGATATTGGAAACTCCTTCGTAAGTGAACATTTTGTGAACATTTCGAAAGCGTTTACGTATATTTCTTTCACTCTTCACTCTAATCTTCCCATTCTATAACTGTATGCTTATAAAGGTTTTATATATTTCAATGTTGAATTACTAAATTTAACATTGAAATATATTACTACTAGGAGGATAACTATGAATGAAGCAGAATTTTACGCATATCACATCGTTACAAAGAAAAAAATGAATATCGGACAAATCATTCATTTTGATAAAAATCAAACTAACACTTTATATCACTTCTTTTTTGAAAGAGAACACTTAAATGCTACTGGCGAAGATTCTATTCAAATTTTAAAAAGCAATTATATAAATAACGAACTACATATAAATAATGAAAATGCTCAAGTAGTTATGAAATATACGGATCAAACAATTAGAGCCGTTAGGGAAACGATTGTCGAAATGGTTAGGCTGCAAGAATACCCTGAATACCCTTCAAGGTTGTCTTGCTTATATGCTTCTAAAAGCTATGAAGATGCTTTGAAATGGAAAGCGTTATTTGATTCTTACAACCGAGATGTTTTACAGATTGTTAAGCTACTAGTGAGTGGAAATTCTTTTGAAAGCGACGGAAATCTTTTACCAAAAGAAGATGGTATTTCTTTCTCCAGAAAAATTGAACAGGCTAGAGACTATTGGAAAGGAAATAGCAAAAGCGAATTACCTGAGCTACTGATTAATGGGAAAATTCAGGTGGTGGAAATTATCGATGATTTTTCCAAAATTAAAATTTAATTCTTGGCTAAATATTAGAGAATGGAGATTACAATGATGAAAAAGGTGTACTTCAATCATGATGGTGGTGTAGATGATCTAATTTCACTATTTTTATTACTCCAGATGGGTAATGTCGAACTTACAGGTGTTTCAGTTATCCCTGCAGATTGTTATTTAGAACCCGCAATGTCTGCAAGTCGTAAAATTATTGATCGCTTCGGCAAAGGTAATATCGAAGTAGCAGCGTCAAACTCTCGTGGAAAAAATCCATTTCCGAAAGACTGGCGAATGCATGCATTTTATGTAGATGCTTTACCCATTTTAAATGAGTATGGAAAAGTTGCAACACCTGCAGCAGCCAAACCTGCGCATCATCATTTAATAGAAACTCTTCTACAAACGGAAGGAAAAACAACTTTATTATTTACAGGGCCGCTAACTGACCTAGCCCGTGCATTATATGAGGCTCCTATAATCGAAGATAAAATTGAACGTCTCGTTTGGATGGGCGGTACATTTCGGACTGCAGGCAATGTACATGAGCCGGAACACGATGGAACGGCTGAGTGGAATTCGTTTTGGGACCCTGAAGCAGTAGCTCGTGTATGGGAGGCGAAGATTGAAATCGACTTAGTAACACTAGAAAGTACAAACCAAGTTCCGTTAACAATAGACATACGTGAACAGTGGGCAAAAGAGCGTAAATATATTGGTGTTGATTTCCTTGGTCAATGCTATGCGATGGTTCCTCCTCTCGTTCACTTTTCAACGAACTCTACTTACTATTTGTGGGATGTATTAACCGCTGCGTTTGTTGGGAAAGCTGACCTTGCACAGGTACAAACGATTAAAAGTATTGTTCATACATACGGACCTAGCCAAGGGCGTACAGTGGAAACTGATGATGGGCGACCTGTAAATGTCGTTTATAATGTAAACCACAATGGTTTTTTCAACTATATAACTGACTTAGCAAAGAAAGCTTCCACTTGAAATTCTATCAATACGAAAAATAAATAAAGTCGTATAGCTTCAGATGATGAGCCTGCAAAAAAATTCAAATTGGTTGCGGCTTAATATTTACTTATTAAAAAGAGTATTGAAGTAAACTTCAATACTCTTTTTGTACAGTTTAAGGCTATTTGATTAGAGTTGCGTTTTACAGGCTAACCATTTCATAACCATTTACAAAATACGTTATTGTTTCTAACTCATCTTCATTTAATTCTCTATCTAGCTCTTGTTTATACGCTGCCTTTATCTTCTCTTCATCGCCTTTATGAGCTTCTGTGTATGTTCCTACTGTTTTTAGCAATTGTATTTCTTGTAAAAATCCCTCCCGATCTATAGCCTCTCCATGAGAAAGAATATATGTCTCAGCATCAAATTTTTCTAGTTCATCTATTAATGTAACCATTCTTTTCGTCGTATAGTTCCACTTCGAAGAAAAAATATCTGCATATATACAGTCTCCTAAAAATAATATCTTTTCTTCTTTTATATACATAACAACAGAGTCATGTGAATGATCTCCGCCCACATGCTTTAGCACACATGTCACTTCACCAAGATCTAATTCAAGTTGATTCTGGAATGTTAAAGTTGGAGGAATAATTTTAATATTTCTCGCTTTTTCATTAAACTCTTTTTTGATACAATCCGCACAAAATTCAATTTCAGTACCCTCTTTTACACGTGTGTCCAACGCTTCATCTGTCCATTCATAAGAAACAAGTTTACTCATCTCTTTTTTCGTTTCAGAATGTGCAATAGACAATGCCTCTTGTAGTACAGGTAATCCAAAAATATGATCCCAGTGCCAATGCGTTAGTGCTACAAAATCAGGACTTGATACATTCTGTTCTTTTAACATTTCTAGAAATAATTGTGCATGTTCTTCTGAATTCCCCGCATCAATCATTAACGTTTTTTCTTTTCCAACTACCATCCCTAATATAGGTCTATCTGTTTCAGAAACAGGTGTCATATACCAAAATGAGTTTCCTATTTTTTTAATTTGCTGCATAATCAATTCCCCTTTTCATATTCCCACTTAAATTTAATATATAAATTATAACGAATTGCTAGTTTTTTCTCTATACTCAAACACAATTACTTGGACTAATCCAACTTAACTTTTCGTAAGCTAAAAATAAAGGAATACAATCGGAGTGTGATACTATGGAGCGTTTATGGATTCCAATGATTGTAACATTTTTTTCGTTCGGTGGATTACTATTAGGAGGTGTTGTTGGAGTTGCAACACGTCAACTAATTGAAGAAAAGATGCATCGTTTATACGCATTATGTGGTGGTATTTTGCTTGGCCTTTTATCCCTTGAAATTATTCCTGAAACATTTTCAGGCTATGAAATAACTGGTCCTATACTTGGTATAGCTATCGGTATTTTAGTTATGAGCTTATTAGATAACTATTGTCACCATCCAATAATACATAAAAAGGATCAACAAGCATGGCAAACATTCCTGTTTCTCTCTTTCGCTATATTTATTCATAATATACCGAGTGGATTTGCGTTAGGCACAGCTTTTATTAATCATGCTGACTCAGCCATTCCCTTTTTAATAGCAATCGTCGTTCACCATATTCCAGAAGGATTAGCTTTAATTATCCCCTTTCTTTTTACAAAACATAAATATATTTCATTTCTATTAACAACTTTATTACTTTCTCTTATTCTCGGTACCGGTACGGTGTTTGGCATTTTAATGGAAGGAAAAGCTCTTCATTTACAAGGTCTCATTATGGGAAGCGCTATCGGTTCACTTGGTTATGTCACAATTCATGAAATGCTTTGGAAAGCTAAGAAACAGCTCTCTTTCCTTACATTTCTCATGTGGGCAACTAGTGGTTTTTTACTAATAACAGTGTTTACTTTATTCGCTGGTCATCATTAAAGCTAAAAAATTTATTATTTGTATATTTTTCCTTTTTCTCCAAAACATAATGTTATCTACCTATTATGAGGAGGAACAATTATGTTTGGGAAAACAGCTGGTGAAGCATTAGTTGATTTATTAATTGACTGGGGAGTAGAACATATATACGGTATGCCTGGAGACTCTATCAATTCTATCATTGAAGCTTTAAGAAAAAAACAAGATAAAATTAAATTCATTCAAGTTCGCCACGAAGAAGCTGGCGCATTAGCAGCGGCCGCTTATGCGAAATTAACAGGGAAACTCGGTGTTTGTATGGCAATCGCAGGACCTGGAGCTATTCATTTATTAAACGGTTTATATGATGCGAAACTCGATAAGGCTCCTGTGCTAGCAATTTCAGGACAGGTAGAAACCGATTTACTCGGAACGGATTTTTTCCAAGAAGTAAACTTAGAAAGATTGTTTGATGATGTTGCAGTGTATAACCAGCGCATTATGTCAGCGGAGCAACTACCTGCTGTAGTGAATCAAGCGATTCGTATGGCCTATACGAAAAAAGGTGTATCTGTTCTCACTATTCCGGATGACGTTCCGAAATTCGAAGTAAAAAATGGGGCTCGTGTTACAAACACTTCTTTTACATTGCCTGAGCTATTTCCGCAAAAAGAAGATTTAGATGCAGCGAAACTCGCAATAAATGAAGCGACAAAACCTGTTATTTTAGCAGGTAAAGGCGCAAAACATGCAAGAGAATCTTTACTTGCATTCGCAGAACATATCGGCGCTCCAATCGTACTTACATTGCCAGCTAAAGGAATTGTTCCTGATGAACACCCACTTTGCATCGGTGGATTAGGATTAATTGGAACGAAACCATCTTATGAAGCAATGAAACACGCGGATACTTTAATTATGGTGGGTACTTCTTATCCGTTCACTGGTTTCTTACCTGAAAAGGCAAAAACAATTCATATCGATACAGATCCTGCCCAAATCGGGAAGCGTTATGTGACAGATATCGGCTTAGCCGGTGATGCTGATAAAACATTAAAATGGTTAATTGAAAATGTAGAAAAACACGAGGACCATTCCTTCTTAAAGCATCATCAAGAAATGATGAAAAAGTGGGAAGAAAAATTACACGGTCAGGAAGAAGATTCCTCTACTCCAATTAAACCACAACGCGTTATGCATGCATTGCAGCAAGTAGCAGAAGATGACGCCATTCTTTCAGTTGATGTCGGAAATGTAACGGTCTGGACAGCAAGGCACTTCCGTATGACGAACCAGCAATTTATCATTTCAAGCTGGCTCGCAACACTTGGCTGCGGTTTACCTGGTGCACTTGCTGGAAAAATTGCGTTCCCGAATAAACAAGTATTTGCAGTTTGTGGTGACGGCGGATTTGGAATGACTATGAACGATTTTGTAACAGCTGTAAAATATAAACTACCAATCGTTGTCGTCGTATTGAACAATAATAAAATTGCCATGATTAAATTCGAACAAGAAGTTATGGGTAATATCGAATTTGGCACCGATTTAACAAATCCAGATTTCGCAAAATATGCAGAGGCGTGCGGCGGTATTGGCTACCGTATTGAGAAATTAGATGAACTACTACCTGCTTTCGAAAGTGCAGTAAAACAAAACAGGCCGTGTATTATTGATGTAGTTGTAGATGTAAACGAAGCACCAATGCCAGCAAAAATCACATTTGGTCAAGCAGCTGGTTATACGAAACATATGATAAAAGAATTATTTGAAGAAGGTAAAATTGATTTACCTCCACTTTAAACGAAAAAAGATAGCTGAAAACGATTTGTCTTCAGCTATCTTTTTTTATTTTTGTACCTCTCTATAGAATGAAAAATCATTCATAGTCGGTTGTATTTGTTTCTCTACTTTCCCTTTTTTCTTTTCCCCCTTCGGCCTTCTCACATTTCCTAATTTAATCGCATCTTGCATACTATTACTAATCAAATTTCCAGATAAGATTGTCATACTATAAAAAAGAATTGGTATGACCACGATCCAAGTATGAGTAGTTAAATGGCGGAAGTTTTGACCAATTAATCCTGTCCATTCTTTTGTTACACTATCTGCCTCTGTACCAAAGATTATTGTTCCGCCGAAAAACAGTTCTAACAAACCAAGATGTAAGAGAAGTAATAGGGTGCTTACAAATTGCTGGGCTACTAATAAAAGAAATGATGGTAATATATGTGGCCATACATGGCGTTTCAACCGCTGCCACTTACTCCCTCCGAGCACAGTAGCAGCCTCCTCTCCACTTTCAAACATTAAAACTTCATTTAACATAAAATAGGAAATCATAATCATCGGTACAATACTAAACGGATCAAAAAAAGATGAGATAACTGAAAATGAGCGTTTACTGTACATACCAAGCAATAAACCAATAGTTCCGCCAATTACTACACGTAAAATTGCGATAACGATACTAGCACCAACTGTCCATTTCGCTCCTTCTATTATTAACTGAAAAAGGTCACGTCCTTTCTCATCGCTTCCAAACCAAAATTTACTCGATGGTGAAAACGGAGCAGCCTCTAATTCTCCTTTTTCGTTATACATCATCGTTAATTCACGAATATTTCCGTCAAAAAACACCGTATTTCCAATACTAACAATCATTAATACACTCAAAAAAGTAACACCTAGCCAAAATCTCACATCTCTTTTTACAACTTGCCACATGTTACACACGCTCCTTTATAACATTTTTTAAAAGCGTATGTAATAAACGAAATAGTATAAAAAGCGGTACGTATAATATAACTAAACTCACTGTAAATATTTCTAATTTGGAATTTTCTTTTACAAAAACAAACATGCCGTACGTATTAAATAGCCATTCAATAATATATAAATTTGATAACATAAATAAAATATTTGTTTTTGCATAATAGACTGTTGTTAACAAGACATTTCTTGAAATATGGTGCGTCAAAACATGTCTTAAACTCAGTCCTTTACTCTTTGCAAATATGCTATAATCTTTCTCTAATTCTTCTCTAAAACGTAATAATAGTAGCTTCATAAATAATAACGTTGTAGGTATAGCAAGACATATTATTGGTAACATACGAGCTCTATCCTCACCAAATCCCGCATGTTTCACTGGCATAAATCCTGTTTTTTGAAAGATAATTACTACTAGAAGTTGAGATAATAAAATTAATAAAATGTCCGGGATACTTTCCAGTGCGACGAAAACTCCATTCCATATACGTTGCTTTGATTGAGAGCGCTGCAATACCCACACAACGATAACATACGCAATGAGTAAAGAAAGTATAAATGCCGAAATAAATACAAACATTGTCTCTACATAATGTATCCATATTTGTGGAAATAACTTTCTTGAGTTCCGAAATCCATAAGTAATTTCACCTGGTTGTAGTAACTTCTCCCCAAGAAACAGAACTGTGTCCCAAAAACCGATTAAATCAATTTGCAGTCCTTTAAATAAACGCGGAAGTGCTCCTAAAAAAGGATACAAATAAGTGCCGCAAATAATTGTAAACATGTAACTCCACACCACTTACCAATTCGAATGAACATAACTATTATCCTTTCCATTTAAATGAATATTCAGAATTAAAATCTATGTATAGTACCTATACCTTTTAACAAATTAACTCCTCTTTCTAAAAAACATAGCAATTCCCGTCATTTTTTGGAAGTTTTATTATATCTTTCGACCATTATCCAACATTTTCCTTCCCAATCAATTCCATACTATAAAAAAGCACTTATTTTTAAACTAAGTGCTTTTTGTATTTAATTCTATTTTACGAATGTATGACACATCCACTCATAAAACTTTTCCTTTTCTTCAAATTGAGGGTAATGTGCTGAGTTTTCAAAAGCTATAAATTCCTTTTGATCCGCTTCAATCAAATCAAAATATTTTTTAGCTGCATGAAATGAAGTATTATAGTCATATTTACCCATAAGAAAATAAAATGGTAGCTTTAGCTTAGTTACTTTAGTAGGTAATGGATTCTTTAAATCTTTTTCTAATAAGACAGTTTGGGAATGTGATAATCCAACGTTATAACGAATTACGTCTAACAAGTTATATTCATTACTAAGTAACATCTGAATGTTATCACCATCTGGATTTTCAATGAGTCTTGATGTTCCACCATATTTTGCAACATAATCTCTCGGAGTGTATGTATCGCCGTTTTTAATTTTTTCGGTTAACTCTTTTAAATATGAAACCTCCTCCGCATTCCCCCCATTTTGCGCCTGTTCAATAACGTATTTTAAACTATCCCTCTCACTTTCTACTGTGTCACTCATCTGCCCTATACCAACATACGCTTCATATTTTTCAGGAGCTTTATAGGCAGCTTGCATTCCAATATATGTACCGTAAGAATGCCCAATTAATATTACTTTTTCTTTACCGAGACGTTTTGAAACATAATCTGTCATAGCTAATAAATCTTCTACAAGTAGGTCTGATGATAATTTCGAATAGTCTTCAAAAAAATGATACGATTTCCCACTTGCCCTTTGATCATAATTAACAACTGTGAATTTCTCTTCCAATAAGTATTGATATTTTTGAGCATATGGTATTTCCGAAGAACCTGGTCCACCATGAACAAAGATAATTACTGGATTCCTCTTATCTTTGCCACGTATCATAATCTCATGACCACTTCCATTTATCTCTACTTGTACTAATGTACTTATACTGTTATTACTCTTTATTTGCGAAGTCCATGTAGGAAATATTAGTGCTATGGTTAGTAATAGTATAGTAATGACTCCAATAAGTTTTATTGATTTTTTTATCTTTTTCATAATACGCTTCCTTTCTGTTAAATTTATAAAATATCAATTTATTTCTGCAAAACTACCTCAAGAAAATAAAAGTACAAAACAAGTACACTTTCCAATTTCATCTCAATGTTTTTGTACATTATTAATGTCCCATACACATCTTAACTTTCCGCTATATAACCCCTTAATATTTTCTTAATTTCCAATATTTTATTATTATGAAGACTTGATAACGTCTTGCATACACGTATTTATGTATCACAAACATAGAAAAAAGCCCTTGTTTTCAAAACAAGGACTTTTTTCATAAACTATTTCGCTACCTCTTCTTTCGGCATTACCATACCTTTATACAATTGAACAGTTATCCAGTAATAGATAAAATAAATGACTAAGAATATTCCTATCGGCACCCACACTTTTACAAACGGGTCAACTAAAATAAAGCTGAATAAGTTAAGCCCTACTAAAACGTGGGAAATTCCAATGATTGCTGGGAAGATAAATAAATATGAAATTTCTTTATATATACTTTTCGTTAACATACTACGTCTCACACCGATTTTTCGTAACATTTCATAGCGGCGTACGTCGCGAGAAGCACCTGTTAATATTTTGAACATAAGGGAACTTGCCATCATTGCTAAAAAGGCAATTCCGAGGAAAAATCCCATAAACATTGTTCCGCTCATGAAGCTGTTCATGAACTGATAAATTGTCATTTTCGTAAATAAATCTACCTTTGCACCTGTTGCTTTTTCAATTTGTTCTTTTTGTCTCTTGTCTATTTCGATCAACAACGGTTTATATTTTTTCATATCATCTACTTTTGCAAATGTTACAGTATGTTCTGTTCCTTGAATTCCTTTATAATGCTCTTCATCAGCAATTCTTACAGGCTTTCCGCTAAATTGATTATGTGTAATTTGTATTTCTCTTACAACCGCATCTTCCCAATCTTTTGGCATACGAGGAAGCTTATTCGCTGCTTCGGGAGCTTCCAAAGCAGAATATACAGGTTCAGTTAAAGGTTCAGCCACCCGTTTACGCGCAGGCTCTTTTAAAGTTTCCATATTAAAGCGGTCGGAAATAAGTGGCGGTTTCGCAGTTAAATCGTCACGTAAGTAATACACCGCTTCTCCATCTACTTTATACTTATACTTGCTTTCTTCAACTATTTCCATTTCCTTTAATGCTGCTGTATCTTGATCATTTGGATCATGAATTACGACATCATATACACGTGAGAAATCTGTCATAATGCCTACATTTTTTTGAAATGCCATACCTGCTGTCATTGCCCCTGCACCTAATGCAATTAACATCGCTACAGTTCCTAATACTCTCGATAAACTATTTACTCGAAAGCGTAACTGTGCATATGTAAAACTATTTAAGCCCATTTCATTTCGTTTTTTATTTCCCTTAATTTTCATCACAAAAAATGGGAGCAATGAACTAAAAATAAAGTACGTTCCAAGTGTTGTAACAATCGTCGCTATTATAAAACCAAGTTCAGCATATGTTCTTATATTTACCATAAAATAATACCCTGTACTTACTAGTAATACACCCAGTACTGTCATTATAATAATGCGAGTTTTACTTTTCTTTACTTCATCTAGTGTTTCATCTTCACGAATTAACTCTAGTTCTGTTTTACGTAACAATCGAATGCTATTCATTATACCCGTAATGAAAAATAGTATTAAGAAGAAAATAGATGTAACTAAAATAGCTGGTGTGTATACAGATGCGTAACTACCTTTTGCTGAAATTTCCATGCCATTCATTAAAAAATTTCCTGCTACACTTGCAAGTAACATTCCTACTAAAATACCGATAATAATACTGACAATACCCATACCGAATGTTTCAATAAATAATAACTGTGCTACTTTTTTCTTTTTCGCTCCAAGCATCATATACATACCAAGTTCTTTTCTTCTTAATGTAAGTAAAAAAGAATTGGCATATATAATATAAAATACAGTTATGAAAGAAAGTAATATTGCACCTACCCAGAAGACGAGTCTAATACTACTAATGAGACTATTACCTTTTGTAAATTC
This sequence comes from Bacillus cereus group sp. N12, assembly GCF_016483575.1. NCBI lineage: Bacteria > Bacillati > Bacillota > Bacilli > Caryophanales > Bacillaceae > Bacillus > Bacillus cereus group sp. N12. Next base: position 3,538 of record NZ_JAEHBO010000021.1, on the reverse strand, counting down.
ACTGTTCATCGCCATCGTTTGGAACATATAGAAAATACTAATACTAATAACGAGACCAATCAGTAAAACCATATAATCCTTTAACATCTTTTTCATACTATGACGTGATAATTTAAATAACATTGTTTCGCCCCCTACTTAGACTCAGCAGCTGAGCCCATATGAGCGAGCACACCTAAAATGTCTTGATAGAAATTCTCTCGAGTACCTTGACGATTTAATTCTTTATAAAGAAGACCATCTTGAATGAATAAAATACGCTCACAGTAACTTGCACTAAACGCATCATGTGTAACCATCAAAATACTTACATTGTGATTTTCATGTAAATCTTGCATTGCTTCTAATAAACTTTTTGCATTTTTACTATCAAGTGCTCCTGTTGGTTCATCTGCTAATACGATTGCCGGATTATGTACTAAAGCTCGTGCTGCCGCTGTTCTTTGTTTTTGCCCACCAGAAACAGCAGTCGGATATTTTGTTAAAATTTCAGTAATTCCTAATTTCTTCGCAACCTCATTTACTTTTCCTGTAATCTCACTTGACGGTACACCTTGCAAAGAAAGAGGCAAAGCAATATTTTCATAAATTGATAAGTTTTCTAGTAAGTTAAAATCTTGAAAAATGAATCCTAATTTTTGAGAACGAAAATCTGATAATGCATTCCCCTTCATAGAAGTAATATTTGTACCAGCTATCGTCACACTACCACCTGTCGCTTGATCCAGTGTACTAATCACATTAAGTAAAGTCGTTTTTCCAGATCCAGAAGGACCCATGATCCCGACGAATTCCCCTTCCTTAATATGTAATGATACGCCTCTTAATGCTTTTGACTGATTCTCATTTCTTTTCCCATACGTTTTTTCTACACTTTCTACAGTAACTACATTTGTTGACATTTCTTTCACTCCATCCCTTTTGTATAGTATTATTTTTTCATATAATTCTTATTTTTCACTCATGTAAAATCTTACTATTTTTTAGCTTTTCAAACAGAAAGAGATGCACAAGTAACATGAACCTTTTTCCTCCTTCATATTCTCACTTTTCTAAAACTCGTTCATTCGATTTCTCTTACATTTACCTTACATTTTTGTAAGGTAAACAAGAAAACACACCAAATTCTAATGGTGTGTTTTCTTGTTAATCAATATTTTTTATTCTTTATTTCCTCTTCCATACTTGCCGCAAATACATCTAGCGCAACAACTTCTGACTTTTCTTCCCCATATTTACGTACATTTACAGATCCGTTTTCCATTTCCTTATCCCCAATAACAAGAACATAAGGAATTTTTTGCATTTGTGCTTCTCTTATTTTATATCCTAACTTTTCGTCTCGCACATCTCGTTCAATACGAACTCCAGCTTGTGCTAATTTATCTGCAACCTCATTTGCATATTGTACATGAACTGCATTTGAAACTGGAATTACTTTCACTTGAACTGGTGCTACCCATGCCGGGAACGCGCCTCCAAAGTGTTCAATTAATATTGCTAAAAAGCGGTCTAACGAACCTAAAACTGCTCGGTGAATAACAACTGGTCTTTTCTTTTCATTCTTCACATCTATATAATTTAAATCGAATTTCTCTGGCATTTGGAAATCAAGCTGAATTGTTCCGCACTGGTGACTTCTATTTAAGGCATCTTTAATATGGAAATCAATCTTCGGTCCATAAAATGCGCCGTCACCTTCATTTAGTCTATATTTATAATTCAATGACTGTAATACATTTTCTAATGCGGCTTCTGCTTGCTCCCACAATTTATCGTCACCCATTGAATCTTCTGGACGAGTAGACAGCTCCACTTCATATTCGAATCCAAAAGTTTTATATACGTAATCAATTTGCCCCATTACGGATTTAATTTCATCCTCAATTTGTTCTGGTGTTACAAATAAATGAGCATCATCTTGGCAGAAAGTACGTACTCTTAATAATCCGTTTAACGCTCCGCTAAATTCATGGCGATGCACTTGACCGAACTCACACATGCGAATTGGTAATTCACGATAAGAATGCAATTTATTTTTGAACATAAGCATGTGTCCTGGACAGTTCATTGGCTTTAATGCAAAACTTTTGTTGTCTACTTCTGAGAAATACATATTATCTTTATAATGGCCCCAGTGCCCTGATCTCTCCCATACTTCTTGGTTCATCATAAACGGAGTGCGTACTTCTTGATAATTGTATTCTTTTTGAATTTCTCTTAAAAATGCTTCTAATTCATTCCGAATAATTTGGCCTTTCGGTAAATAAAATGGCATTCCCGGAGCCTCTTCAGAAAACATAAATAACTCAAGTTCATTACCTAACTTACGGTGGTTTCTTTTTGCTGCTTCTTCAACAAAATGTAAATACTCTTCTAACTCTTTTTGAGAAGAGAATGCAACACCATATATACGCTGAAGCACTTGGTTATTACTATCACCTCGCCAATATGCACCGGAAACGTGAGTTAATTGAAATGCTTTCAAATAACCTGTAGATGGTACATGTGGCCCCCTACATAAATCTACAAATTCACCTTGTTTATATAGTGTTACACTTTCCCCACTAGGAATTGCTTCTAAAAGTTCTAATTTCAAGCGATCGTTCATTTCTTGAAACAGTTTTGTTGCTTCTTCTCGAGAAACCTCAACTCGTTCTATACTTATATTTTCTTTTATAATATTTCTCATTTCTTTCTCGATTTTTGGTAAATCTTCTACGTTTACACTACTTGGAAGATCCATATCATAATAAAATCCATTTTCAATAACAGGCCCTACCCCAAGATTTATATCACCATATAATCTTTTTACAGCTTGCGCTAAAATATGTGCCGCAGAGTGTCTTGCAATTTCTACTCCATCATTTGAATCTATAGTAATGATTTCTACTTCCGCATTTTCTTCAATATTTCGGCGTAAATCATATAACTGATCATTTACTTTCCCAGCGACTGCTTTCCTTTTCAAGCTACTACTAATTGATCCAGCAATTTCTTCTAAAGTAATTCCTTTTACAAATTCTTTAACACTACCATCCGGAAATTTAATTTCAATCATCTGTTCTTTCATTTTTCATCTCTCCATTTCATAATAAAAAGCACACTCATCCCTAAAATAGGGACGAGCGTGCTTTTACCCGTGGTTCCACCCAGATTCCCATTGTAAACATACAATGGCTTCTTTTACGGTAACGTCGTTTACACGGCACTAGATACTTCATTTCCCCAGTGCAGCTCTAAGGTGGTAAGTTATTTTTCTGCGTTAGGAAGTTCTCAGCTTTCCTTCCTTCTCTGTATAACCGGGTAAAATAACTCGTGTCCTTTTCTTCGCTTATTATGAAATTGAATGCAAAAAAGCATATTCATCCCTAAAATAGGGACGAATATGCTTATATCCGTGGTTCCACCCAGATTCCCATCACAAAAAACATAATGGCTTCTTTTGCGATAACGTCGCATACACGGCACTAGATACTTCATTTCCCCAGTGCAGCTCTAAGGTGGTAAGTTATTTTTCTGCGTTAGGAAGTTCTCA
>NZ_JAEHBO010000209.1:0-379 GCF_016483575.1 Bacillus cereus group sp. N12 | reverse complement strand
GGTTTAACAAATCCATTGATTATATCATCTAGCTTATCGGTACCCATTTCTCTATACGTCACTTGGAAAGCTATGTCTTTTTCAATCTTTTGAACTGGTTCACCATCTACCATTACAAAAGAAGTTCTTAAAGCCTCATGTCTTTCGATTAATTTATGGAAAGCCTTCTCAAGCTGATGAACATCCAAATCACCTTTTATTTTCATAGCGAAAGGCATATTATAAGATACTCCGCTACCCTCTATTTTGTTTAAAATGTAGAGTCTTCTTTGGGCAGATGAAAGCGGATAATAATCTTGTTCTTCTACTTTTTTGATCGATGCATATACACTTTCTTTTGTAGAGTCAATAAATTCTCCAATCCCTTTTATAGTAGGTG
>NZ_JAEHBO010000208.1:0-387 GCF_016483575.1 Bacillus cereus group sp. N12 | reverse complement strand
ATGCCGCGGTGAATACGTTCCCGGGCCTTGTACACACCGCCCGTCACACCACGAGAGTTTGTAACACCCGAAGTCGGTGGGGTAACCTTTATGGAGCCAGCCGCCTAAGGTGGGACAGATGATTGGGGTGAAGTCGTAACAAGGTAGCCGTATCGGAAGGTGCGGCTGGATCACCTCCTTTCTATGGAGAATTGATGAACGCTGTTCATCAATATAAGTTTCCGTGTTTCGTTTTGTTCAGTTTTGAGAGAACTATCTCTCATATATAAATGTATGTTCTTTGAAAACTAGATAACAGTGTAGCTCATATTTTTTTAATTTTAGTTTGGTTAAGTTAGAAAGGGCGCACGGTGGATGCCTTGACACTAGGAGTCGATGAAGGACGGG
>NZ_JAEHBO010000207.1:0-389 GCF_016483575.1 Bacillus cereus group sp. N12 | reverse complement strand
TTTGATAATGAAAATAATCTTCCAATAATTGAAGTACCAGCAATCTTATTTATGGAAAAGGATTTTGAAAAAATAAAGACTTATATAGACAATTATTTTTCTAATAACTCATAAGTTCCTTCTTTAATACATCAGACGCATAATCTGTTAGATTTTTTAAAATGTGGAAGCGATCGCTTACTTGTACAGCTTCTGGGTGTGCTTCGGTTATTGCGTTATGATATGTGATAGAACCATCTTTTGCTACAATTTCCAGGATGGATCGGTGTATTCTTAACAGGGTCTGATACGTCAGCGAATGCATTATTCTCAAATTTACAAGCAATTACGGCGCAGCAAGTTGGCGTATCTGAAGTACTTCTCGTTGCGGCAAATACAACAGGTGGTGT
>NZ_JAEHBO010000206.1:0-391 GCF_016483575.1 Bacillus cereus group sp. N12 | reverse complement strand
TTAAAAAATAAAAAATCGCCTTATTAAAGGCGATTCATAATGTATTCATTTTGCATTCTTTTGATAAATAAATATCTCTTAAAAATAAATATAATGTTCTACATTAACGTGTTTCTGGATCTTTGTCTTTTTTTCTAAGACCAAATAATCCTACTAGTCCCAATAAACCAAGCCAAGCCCAATTATTATTTTTATCACGATTTTCATTTAAATCATTTGTTGTATTTACATTTCGAGTTCTCACATCATTATTAACTCTATCCATGTTATTGTCATTAACTCGAGTTGTAATATTATTATTGTTAACTCTATTCGTATTATATCCATCGTATTCAGCATGGACGCTTGTACCAAAAACCATAATAGTTAGTAATAGGGCACCTAAAATAGA
>NZ_JAEHBO010000205.1:0-393 GCF_016483575.1 Bacillus cereus group sp. N12 | reverse complement strand
GCATGTACTAAATTAACTCCTCGACTATTTAAAGCTTCAGACCAATCTTGGAAAGAGTTAGTTTTTAATGGTAGCGATGGAACTTCTCCTAAATACAAGCTATTCAAACATCGGTTTGCATCTTCAATTAAAATACGCCAGGACACAGCATCAACTATAAGGTGGTGTGCAGTTAATAATAACAACTGTTGATCATTTGAAAGCTGGAATAAGGCCCCTTTAAATAATGGTCCTACATTCAAATTTAAACTTCCTTTTAACTCTTCACCTTTTATATGAACCTGATTCAAAGCTATTTCAATTGGAATTTCAGACAAATCAAACATGGTAACCTTAGAATCAACAATGGACATATCTTCGTCATAATAGAAGTAATCCTGCTTATCCTCATAC
>NZ_JAEHBO010000204.1:0-404 GCF_016483575.1 Bacillus cereus group sp. N12 | reverse complement strand
GACACGGTTATTTCATTAGGCAGCTTGATCCAAATGAGTCCGGTATTGCACCGGGCTCATTTTTAATTTTGCCTTTATCCGTTTCGTATTATAATAATCTACATATTTTTCTAATTCTATTTTAAAATGATCTACACTTTCAAACTCTTTTATGTAGAGGAATTCCGACTTCATGATCCCGAAGAAATTCTCCATTACTGCGTTGTCATAACAGTTTCCTTTTCGAGACATACTCTGCACAATACCTCTTGATTCAAGTGTCCGGGCATATTGTTTCATTTGATAATGCCACCCTTGATCTGAATGCATCAATAGTTGGTGATTTTCCGGTAAACGTTCTAATGCTGTCTCTAACATTTCTGAAACAAGTGAATACGTCGGTCTAGAGCCAATTGTATAGGTAA
>NZ_JAEHBO010000203.1:0-376 GCF_016483575.1 Bacillus cereus group sp. N12 | reverse complement strand
GGTGTTCAAGGTAACACAGGTGCTACTGGTGCTACTGGCGCTACTGGACCTCAAGGTGTTCAAGGTAACACAGGTGCCACTGGCGCTACTGGACCTCAAGGTGTTCAAGGTAACACAGGTGCTACTGGTGCTACGGGTATAGGAGTTACCGGACCTACTGGACCTTCTGGTGGACCTACTGGACCTACTGGACCTTCTGGACCCCAAGGTGTTCAAGGTAACACGGGGGCTACTGGTGCTACTGGACCTCAAGGCGCTCAAGGTAACACGGGGGCTACCGGACCTCAAGGTGCTCAAGGTAACACAGGCGCTACCGGGCCTCAAGGTGTTCAAGGTCTGTCTCTTATACACATCTGACGCTGCCGACGAAGCTAGA
>NZ_JAEHBO010000202.1:0-448 GCF_016483575.1 Bacillus cereus group sp. N12 | reverse complement strand
CTTTTCCTAGTACTGTTACTTTTTCACCATTTTTTAAGTTTCCTAGAACCGAGCTACTTGTATTCGCCGCACTTCTTACTCGGAGACTTGTCGCATTGATCGTTCCTACTTCTTGCGTTCCATTCGTAATGTCTTCCGCTGGCTTTTCTTCTTGTTTTCCTGCTTCTAACTTCACAAACTCTAACGAAACATAGCCTTCTTTTCCTTGATAGCTGATTTTCGCCCAGCCGTTTGCTTTTCCTAGTACTGTTACTTTTTCACCATTTTTTAAGTTTCCTAGAACCGAGCTACTTGTATTCGCCGCGCTTCTTACTCGTAAGCTTGTCGCGTTAATCGTTCCTACTTCTTGCGTTCCATTCGTAATGTCTTCCGCTGGCTTTCCTTCTTGTTTTCCTGCTTCTAACTTCACAAACTCTAACGAAACATAGCCTTCTTTTCCTTGATAGCT
>NZ_JAEHBO010000201.1:0-451 GCF_016483575.1 Bacillus cereus group sp. N12 | reverse complement strand
GAAAACGGTACGTCCTTATTTGAAACGGCAGCTATTTTTAATATTCCTGCCCCTTCAACGATTATTGTTTGGAAAAAACAATTCGAAACACAAGGAATCGCTGCCCTTCAATCAAAGAAAAAGGGGCGTCCATCCATGGAAAAAGATTCAAATAAACAATCAAAACAAACACCAGTTGAAGGTTCAGTCGAAGCACTTGAAGCACGTATTCAACAGCTTGAAATGGAAAATGAGTACTTAAAAAAGTTGAATGCCTTAGTTCAAAACAAGGAAAAATCACGAAACAGGACAAAGCACAAGTAGTCTATGAATTAAGGCATAAATATTCGGTGAAAGCACTTGTAGAGCTAGCTAACATTCCACGAAGCACGTATTATGATTTAGTAAAGAAAATGAATCGTCCGGATTTAGATGCCGATTTGAAAGCTGAAATTAAAGCGATTTATGAGGA
>NZ_JAEHBO010000200.1:0-453 GCF_016483575.1 Bacillus cereus group sp. N12 | reverse complement strand
CGGTAAACGTTCTAATGCTGTCTCTAACATTTCTGAAACAAGTGAATACGTCGGTCTAGAGCCAATTGTATAGGTAATAATCTCACCATTATACAAGTCTAATACAGGTGATATATACAGTTTCTCTCCAAACAATTTAAACTCTGTGATGTCTGTTACCCATTTTTGATTCGGTGCATCTGCATGAAAATTGCGCGCTAAAATATTGGGTGCAGTTTTACCAACTTTCCCCTTATAAGACTTATATTTTTTCATACGCACAACACACTTTAATCCAAGCTCTTTCATAATGCGTTGAACCTTCTTGTGATTCACTTTTTGACCACGATTCGTTAACTCATCACGAATGCGACGGTAGCCATAACGGCCTTCATTTTCCTCATAAATCGCTTTAATTTCAGCTTTCAAATCGGCATCTAAATCCGGACGATTCATTTTCTTTACTAAATCATA
>NZ_JAEHBO010000020.1:0-68110 GCF_016483575.1 Bacillus cereus group sp. N12 | reverse complement strand
AAGTTTGTAAGATTCAAAAGAAAAACCGATGAAAAGTATACCTTTCATCGGTTAACGAGATGCATACGGGAATATGATTCTGACTTTTGTTCCTTTACCTACCTCAGATTCTAGCTCAATCTTATGATTTAATTTTTCACATACTTCTTTAACAAGATATAATCCCATTCCCGTAGACTCTTTAAATTTCCTACCATTTTCTCCAGTGTAAAATGGATTGAAGACACGTGGTAAATCAGCAGTAGGAATACCAACCCCATAATCTTTTACTTCCAAAATAATCGCCCGTCCTTTTGAACACGCCGATACTATCACTTTTTCTTTCTTACTTGATGAATATTTAATTGCATTTGACAGTACTTGATTAAGTATAAATCGAAACCATTTCTTATCTGTTTCTACAATAAGATTCGGATCTACTTTTACCACTGGATACACATAACTACGTATAAATAGACGTTTATTTTCATGAATAGCAGAATCAATCATTTCCAATAACTTCAATCTGTCCACATGAAAATCCTGTTCAAATGTTTCTAAACGAGCAACATATAAGACCATTTCTAATCCTTTTTTGATTCTTTCCGTTTCTTCATTAATACTGTCAAATTGAGAGTCATCTGCATCTTGTGTAATTAACTCAATAACAGAAAGAGGTGTTTTCATTTGATGAACCCATTGATTCATAAAAGTCATTTGTTCTTGTTGTTTTCGTTCCCATTTTTTTAATTGGTTTTGATAATATTGATATTGAGTTTGTAGTAATGTTTCTAAGGCCATTGATAACGGAGTCAAATCACTATCTTTTATTGATTCATTTAACGTTTCCATTGGTGTTGATAGACGCTTGTAGAATGAACGATGACTATAATAACGATATATTAAATAACCCATTAATAAAAAAACACCCAAAAATACAGAATATAATGCTGTCAAAATATGTGGATAACCATCAAACCAATATATAAAAAGAATGATAAGCAATTGGGCAAATGTATAACAAATGAGTGGAATATGTTCTTGTAAAAATAATTTCATTATTCCTTTCCTTCCCTCTCCCAAGTAGCATGCAAACGATATCCAGCACCACGAACTGTCTCCAGTGCGTTTTCAATACCTAAATCTTGCAATTTCCTTCTAATTCTCCCTATATTTACACTCAATGTATTCTCGTCTATATATGAACTATCCCATAGTTGCTCTAAAATCACTTCACGTTTTACAAGGAGTGGAGACTTTGTTATCAATATTTCCAATAAAGTTGTTTCTTTTCTAGTAAGTATAATTGTCTTATCTTCTAGTTGAAGTTCCATTCTTTCTGGGAACAGGAATAATCCTGATTGCTCAACTATTCGTTCTTTTACTTTAGGAGCATATTCACCGTATGCTCTCCTGAGTTGACTACGGATTTTAGACATTACAACTTCATAATAAAAAGGTTTCGTAATGTAGTCATCACCACCATTTTCTAAAGCCATAACTTGATCCATCTCTCCACTCCTTGCAGATAAAAATATAATTGGACAAGTAGAAATAGCTCGTATTTGGCGACACCAATAATAACCGTCAAAATTAGGTAAATTTACATCTAATAGCACTAAATCTGGTTTTATCTCTTGAAATATTTCTAAGATATTTTCAAAATCCTCTATAATAACACTTTGGTATCCATATTTTTTTATATGAGTTCCCAGTAATTCAGCGATTTTCATATCATCTTCTACAATCATGATTGTATTCATTTCGTAATCTCCTTTAATTTAGGTGTAATTTTTAAAGTTCGTTTAGTGTTTTATATTTTATTTATTTAAAAAAGATGATATCTTATATCCCCCCTTAAATGCAATAAGTATCCATTAAAGTGTATATTTATTGTTTCTAAATTAATAAACATAATAGAGATGGTATTCATCTTTTTTTCTTTACTTAAAATAGTATGTTGACTCTTCAATTGGATGAGTAGGATATAATTGAAAAAGCACCCTGTTTACAGGGCGCTTCATTTTACCAATTTATTCCCCCATTTTTCTGTACATTAAAGGAAATATTGAGACCTGATTAAAATAAATGAAAAAAGGTGTTGAACAAAAGTTCTACACCTTTTTTTCTAAATAGAAATAAAACAACACACCATCAACTGTATTATATACCCCATACTCTGCTCCATGAAGTTCTAAGATGTTTTTTGAAATGGCAAGTCCAAGTCCTGTTCCACCTTGCGACCGTTGTCGTGCTGTATCAACCCGGTAAAAACGATCCCAAATTTTATCTAATTGATCTTTTTCGATATGGGCACCTTTATTTTCGATGCAGATTTTTATTCGACTTGGCTCATCTATTGTAGAAACAATAATGTCTTCTTTTTCTGGAGTGTAACGAATAGCATTCGTGATAAAGTTTGTGATTACTTGTTCAATAAGACGATAATTTGCAATGACTTCAATCGCAGAAAGATGTGTGTGAATATGTAATTGTTTTTTTGTTATCTCCAAAGATAACTGTTCACATATATGCTGAATGGCAATATCAATATAAAAAACATCCATCTGCATTTTATACGTACCGGATTCAAATTTTGCTAACTCAAGCATATCTACAATCATCATATCCATCTTATCTACTTCTTTTTCCATAGCCTTAAAGTAATACTCTCTCTTATGATCTGCAACACCATCTTTTAAAATAGAAATACAACTTTTCATAATACTTAGAGGTGTCTTTAACTCATGCGATACCCCAGAAATAAATTCTTTTCTTGTATTTTCTAATTTTTTTTCTTTCTCTATATCTCGTTGTAACTGTTCAATATGTGAGTGTAATGTATTTGAAAGTAAATTAATATTTTGAGATAAATCACCAATTTCATCTCTCGATTCGACTGAAACCCTTTCTGAGAAATCTAGGTTTGCAATTCGTTTAGTTGTCTTGTTTATTTGTAATAAGGGTTTGGCTATCTTTTTTGAATAGTAAAAAGAAGATAGAAAAATAAGAACCAACACAAGCAAAACAATATAGACATAGTACTCTTTTATCATTTGTACAGCTTCATCAACTGGCTGCAAGGAAGCCATTGAAAAAATGTATGTTACTTCACCATTCTTGTCCTTTATCGGTTTTATTATTATCTTATATTTAATATCATTCTGTTCATAATCTATTTCTTGTAACGAATTGTAGTTAGCATTCTTTTTATTAAGCAATAAATTTGCCTGAAACTCCTGTATCCTTTCCATAAATAAATTATTTGTATAAGCAAAATTAGATTGTTCATTCACACCCGAAAGTTGAACATTTGTAATATTGCCTTCTAGGTATGTTATAGGTAGTTGTTCTTCGGATGCTCTTTTATATTCTTTAGTATCTATTTTAGGGACTTCTATAGAATTATATTTATTTTTTTGCTGTATTAAAATATCAGTTATTCTTTTTTCTAATATCGGATTTATCAAATTTAGATTTTTTGTGTTAGAGAATAAAAGATATGGAATAAATGTAGAATTATTTTTTATCCCCTGCAACATAACTGTTTTTCCTAAAGGGAATATTTCATTTAACATATCTCTCGTATAATCGCCTTCAAACTTGAAATTATACAGTGGTATAGAAATTGTAGAGTCCGCGAATTGCTTTTCTTTATTTTTAGACTGATTTAATTTTACTTCTATATAAAAATCATTTACATTCTTTAAATACCCCTTACCATCTAATGTGGTAATCCATGTATTATGTTCTCGATAGAAATCTTGCTCTAGTTTTTGATTAACTTGTGAATTGCCTTCACTTTTCAAATAATCCTTTTCAAAAGAATTCACGTTTATTTTGACATCATTTACTTTTTTATTCGTATAAAATTGTTTAAAGAATATTGTTTGGCCAACAATAATGGTTGCCAAAATGAACATACACAACACTGTTGTTATCATAAATAATTTTAATACAATTCCTCTTTTCAATATTTGACCTCCAGTTAACAAGCTGCTTGACAATAATCATAACACTCTTAAATTTACCTTCCCATTCATTCCATGTTTCACCAACATGTCTATTCACTATACAATTACACCAATTAATAACAGCTAAGATACATGTTTTATAAAAAACTCCCTTGATCAACTTGTTTTTTCTTTATATATTTACAACTAACCATCTACATATTTTGTCATAGCTTTTAGTTACGATTATATGATACATGTTTTATGTAAAGATAAAATGCATTTTATCTTTACATCTGCAAAAAAAGGCCCTACCCACGTGTTAACATAAAATATATGTATAAAAAAGAGAGGTAAATTTTTCTATGTGATTTTTGATATGGAAATCCGGAAGAAAAATAGATTTTGTTGCAAGATATGTATAAGATTTGGAATTTATAATGTAAAGCTTCTTTATACATAGAACGCTTGGAATGGATATGACTAAACACTATATATAGCCATTGTTATTTTTTGTATGAGCTCACTGTATAAAAAAAGAAATTATATGTTTAGACATAATTCGAAATCATTTCAATCTATTTCCTGTACGTTAGAACTCTCGTTTTAAAAACTTAAAGGATTATGTGGACCTAACTATCTATTGAATTAAGATATTATAAGGGCCTTTGGCGCAAATCTTCTCAATATTTTTATCAATCCCTATTTGAGTTGTATAGGCACAATTTAATCCTACAATTTCTCCAGAAATGAGCAACACAATAAAAAAGTTGAGGATTCCCCCAACTTTTTTATACATTTATTGTCTTATTAATCCTGTAGATGTAACCTGATATGTTCTTTTATTTCCTATATATTCCTGTTTTCCATACTCAAGGTTAGTTAAAGTCGCTCGTGTTTTTTCCTTTGCTGCTTCCCCTTCTATATGAGTTAATTCTATATAATCCCCTACTTTTATAGGTACTGTTTGGGTTTCAGCATTTTGTTGTCTATTTCCCACGATTTCCTTATCATAAAGAAAATCAGCTAAATACGTAGTTATTGATTTAGAGTTTGATTACTTTAAAATTTTATCAAATGTTTTTTCAATTTTATCAGCATCCTTTGATATTGCTAAAAGGATATAGTTATCTTTTGTTTTTAAGACATGTTTTTCTATTAAAAAATATTCGTCAGGAAGATAGTCTTTAAAGCTTTTGGATTTTTTTTCAATCCTACTTAAAATTTTCTCTTTAATGTTTTTTACATTTTTCATATCTTTTACTTTAATCGCAGCAATTTCATCAGCTTTAATATTTGTAGGAGCAGTATATAGCACAAAACTTTCGATCTCATCAGTATTTATGTTATATAGCTTTTGAAGCTTTTTACTATCTCCTTCCTTCATTTCTTCTAAGTTCGCAACCTGTTTAATCTTCTCCCCTATTTCTGTAGCTGAAAGGTTATTAACATTTTCTTTTTTTTCAAAGCAACCGCTTAAAGCTCCTAAAGTAATCATACAAACAATAATAGTAATAACGAATTTTATATTAAAAATTTTCAACAATTTTATCATTAGTTTAACTTCTCCTTTTCATTTAGTTGTTTCAAACATTTAATTTAAACAAGGATTCTAACGATTCATATTTAATGAATATCGCCATAAACATAAATTAATTAAAGACGAGGATAACGCTCTTGATAGCTAGGACATATATTAAATACAATTGATTCTCTTATTCAGATAAATTACTTATAGATGGATCTTCAAAGAAGGTATTTACATTATAAAGCACTAATACATCATTAATTTTATTTTTCTGTACCAACATATTTAGACTATCTGTATAGTATCTAAGATCGACTATATGAATTTCACTAAAATGTGGTAGTAAAAAAGGCAGTAAAGAATTTGCATAAGAATCTTTGAAAACTAATAATTTTCCCCCACTCTTATTATCAGTTTTTATTTTTATTAATGGATGATTCCCATTGAAAAATACAGTATATTTATCTTTTTTCTTGATGTTCTCCATTTCATAAAGAGAAGTTGACGTTTTGCTTTCATCACCATACTCTAATTTATATTTATTAGCTTTCTTTTGTTCATATAATTCAATACTATCAGGATCTATATTTCTAAAGCCTGCTTTTGAATATAGGGATCCATAAAAGCTATTTGTAATCTCTTTAATGTTGAATGAATCACTTTTATTAGGAGTGAATTTCATGTTTTTTCCCAGCTCTTGATAGGCATAATATGCGCCTTTAGTGGTCCAATGATGATCGGTTTTGTAATATATATATTCATCTTTTTTAGAACTCAATACAGGATATACATCAATAAAGTTTATATCCTTATCTAAAGATTTTTTTACTTTATTAATATACGTAAGCTCATCACTATGAGAAACATAGTTTGGGAGCTTATTTTCTAAAATACTAATTGCTGTAGGTACTAACATGACTTGCATTTTCACGTTAGGATTAGCAATATGAAAATCATTTATTGCTTCTATTTTGTTTTTTACATCTTGTTCTTCAGGCTTACTAAACTTTTGAAGTAAAAATCCATCTTTACCTATATACACACCATTATTTTCTTTCTTTCCTATTGTTCGTTCCATATCAGATTTCACAATTATCCAAAAGTCCCTAAATGCAAACTGATCAGAAATATATTTTTCGTAGTTAGAAGTGAATTTTTTTCCTATTAGATTTTGGAAAGAAAACTCTGGCAACTGTTCTAGTTTTCTATTTTCTGTATCTGAAAATATTTTATTAGGAGTTAGTAAATTTACGCTAAACATTCCTCCTATAAAGAGTGACAATAATCCTGCCATCGTACATTTGTATATTTTTTCATACCGATTCAAGTAACTCACCTCTTTCAAACAAATACGATATCATTAAAACCTAAAATATAAGAATGGATTATATGTGTCATTTACTAAATACCCAGTTGAAAGAACTGCTAGTATGACATAAAAAACTGGAATACCAATAGCACCTGGTAACTTTAGCTGTTCTCTAATATATACAAACGATCTTTTTGGGAACGGTGTTGAACAAATTGCTAGGACAATAAATAGCATAAAATTGGTTGTTATATAGTATAGAGTTTTATTATCCAAGAAAACAGATTGATTAAAGCCAAACATTGTTCCTAAGAAATTCATTGCTACTGATAAGTTTTCAAATTCAAAAAACACCCATCCAATTAGAACAATGATAAGTGTATACACATGTCCGATAAAGCTCATCCTATTTTTAAGCCATTTTAAAAGAAATAGCTTTTCTAGTGTTACAAATAATCCAAAATACAATCCCCAAACAATAAAATTCCAGTTCGCTCCATGCCACAATCCTGTTAAGAACCAAACTATAAATAAATTTCTAAGTTGCTTAATTAATCCAGTCCGATTTCCGCCGAGAGGAATGTATACATACTCTCTAAACCACGAACCTAATGATATGTGCCATCTACGCCAAAATTCGGTTACACTTTTTGAGATATAGGGATAGTTGAAGTTTTCTGGAAAATCAAACCCAAACATTTTACCTAGTCCTTGAGCCATAGCTGAATATCCTCTAAAGTCAAAATAAATTTGGAAAGCAAAAGCAATAATCCCCATCCATGCTGTAATGATTGTAAGTTCTGATATAGAAGTTTCTTTTACACTTGTCCAAAGAAGTCCTATATTATTAGCTAAAAGTACTTTTAACGCCAGTCCTCTAACAAATAATTCCATACCTTCACCAAAACGATCTAATGTTACTTTTCTTTCTTGTAATTGTTTATCGATATCACTGTATTTTATAATAGGACCTGCAACAAGTTGAGGAAACATCGTAACATAAGTACCAAAAGAAATAATGTTTTTTTGCGCTTGTACTTTTCCTAGATAAACATCAATTACATAAGACATCGTTTGAAAAGTATAAAAAGAGATCCCTACTGGAAGAGGAAGAGTCTCGACCGGAAGATTTAAGTTAAAAATCGTATTGATGTTATCCACCACGAAACCATAATATTTGAAGAAACCAAGTATTCCTAAATTTATTATTATGGAATTAATAAATATCGCTTTTGTAATACCCTTTCTATCTCTATATTTATCTATGAGCACCCCATTAATATAGTCAAATATGGTAGAGAATATCATAATGACTATATACACTGGCTCACCCCATGCATAAAAAATGAGACTGACGATAAATAACATACAATTTCGAAGAACTTTAGGTGATACGTAATAAATAATAAGAACTAATGGTAAGAACATGAAAAGAAAAATTAAACTACTGAACACCATTGTTCTTTCACCTCCTACAATTATTTTTTCTTGAAAATTTACAGTCCTTACATAAGAACTGTAAATTTCAAGTATAGGTACTACTTAACAGCACCTTTTAATTGTTCAAGTAGTTGCTTGTAATAATTAGCTTTAAAATGTACACCATCTTGATCATGTAAATCTTTGTTTTTTTCAAATATTGGAGATAAATCAATGTACTCTGCTTTCTCAGCTTTTGCTAATTCTTTAAGTTTCACGTTATATTCATCAATATGTTTATATTGTGGGTATTCTTGTAATACCTTATCTGCAACTGGTGTAACAGATAAAAGGTGTATGCTTACATTTGGAAGTTTTTCTTTTATTTTTTGTATTAATTTGGAATAGTTATCTATTGAAAACTTAACTGGATTTTCGATAGGTTTTCCTTCGAGATCCATAGGCATCAGTAAATCATTCGTTCCAAAACTCATAAAAATATGTTCAGGTTTTTTTTCTATTACTTTGTTAACATCTTCCTCTATAGCGATTGCTGTAACTTTCCCCTTGTCAGCAATAATATTTTTATCTTCTATTAATTCTTGATCAATCATTCCTTCAGTAATGGAATCTCCAAAGAATAAACTATTTTTAAAAATAGGTTTATACGCACTATCTTTTGATGTTTTTTCATGCGTAGCATTTTGAGTAACCTTATTTGATGGTTTTTCAGTCCCGTTATTTACACAGGCTGCGGAGGACAATACAGCAGCCCCCATAAGTAGACAAACGCATACTTTCTTTAACATTTCTATCTTCCTCTCAAATCATTATTTCGTAAGCGCTGGTGTATATAGCACTGCTATTTTGTTTTCAATATGGACCTTCCGTTTACAAAATATAGATTAAGCGTTATAGGTAAAGATGAGATGCAGATTATATAGATATAATTTAAAGAATCCACAGTTTGAAAATTAGTTATTAAATAACTTAACAGATGAATAATTTTATGCTTATATTTCTGAAATTGAATATGAAATTTGTTTGAAGAAAATGTGTTTAATAACCCATGAAATGGTTTGTTAATTATCGATTTCAAGGTAGGGAATATGTGTTAGTTTAAACAAAAAAGGAAGTGAATTATTGTAGCTAGCAATAATTCACTTCCTTTTTATATTAGCTTTATATACATTAAACAAATTAAAAGAAATAAATAAAAACACGTTTTTGTTTATTTTAATTGATTTTTTAAATATTCTAACCAAATCGAGTAAAATTCAGGTTTAAAATGGATGCCATCATTAACATAGAGATCTGGATTATCTTTAAATATCGGGGACAAGTCGATAAAATTCACCTGTTCTTTCTTTGCTAACAATTTAAATCCTTCGTTAAAATCATTAATGTTATTATAACGCCCTTCTTTTTGTATACGTTCTGGTGTAACTGGTGTAATTGATAGGATATTTATTTTTGTATGAGGTAATTTTTCTTTTATTTTTTGAATCAGTTGGGAATATTGGGTTATTGCAGATTCTTTAGTTTCACTAAGATTACATAACCCAAGTAAAATAAATATATTTTTCGGTTTTTGATTAACTACTTGCTCTATATTTTTTTGAGCATCTCCAATTGATTTCCCTATACCACTTACAATGTTTTTTTCGTCTAATATATCAATATCATGAAGTCCATCTGTAATGGAATCCCCTAAAAATACACTTGATTTAAAAATAGATTTAAATGTCGAAGTATCTATATTAGACGAAGAGATGTGCTCTTTTTCAAAAGTGGTAGAAGAAGAGTCTGTTTTAGGGACTGGACTAGTAATAACTGTCTTACTATCTGGATTTCCGCAAGCTGATAAAGCGATGATACTTATCAATGGGATTGTAATTATTTTTTTAATCATATACAATTTCATTCCTTACAGTGCTTTTATTAGTAAAATTAGATAACATTTTTACTGATAAAAACCAAATTTTAAAGATAACCATGTATATACTATAGACGTTGATCTTTCTGGAAATTTAGTTGAAAATGATCCGATTCATTGTATACTCCAAATTCATATCCTTTTTCCTGATAAAATTTAATGATTTCTGGAAGTGCTTGTAATGTCTGTGGTTTTTCATGCATTAACACCACTTCTACATCCTCTGTTGTTGTACGTTTTACATCCTCTATAATTTGCTGGGGATTATCTTTTAATTTCCAATCATTTGAATCAATTGTCCAATCCCAAACTTTCATTCCAGCTTCTACAATTCGATTACGAATTTCCTCACCCTTTAATCCTGGTGCAGATCCATATGGTGGACGGACTAGTTTAGGAGTTGTACCCGTAATATTATGGATAAGATCTAACGTTTCTTTCATCTCTGGTACAAATTGTCCTTTTTTGTATAACTTATCACTATTATGTGTCATACTATGTGCACCAATATAATGCCCTTCTTTTACTGCTCGTTTTACATTTTCCTGAAAACCTGTATTTTGTAAATTGCTACCTTGCATAAAAAATGTCGAAGCAACATTTTGCTCTTTTAGTACATCTAAAAATTTCCCAGTTAATTCGCTAGGACCGTCATCAAATGTTAAATAAACAACTTTTCCTACTGGCTTTCCATCAGGTCTTTTTTGTTTTGCCGGTGATGTTTCCTTTTTCTTTTCTTGTTGTTGCGTATTAACATATTTCATACTTTCCTTAGCCACTCCCTTCGCTGGGGTAGAGTTCCATTCCCCAATTAAAAAGAATGTGAAAAAGGTCGTTGCTAATACAACTCCTAGAGATATTATTGCCTTAGTTAATACACTTGTTTTTTTCTTTTTTTGTGATTCTTTCATTATTTTTCAATCCTTTCCCTATTAATTTTCATATTCATTATTTATAAGGCTGAGCCTTTACTCGACTGAATCATTAGTTTCAACCGGTATTTACAATAAATAGATTAATAGAGACGGATAAAGATAAGATGCAGATAATGTCGATTTTGTTTAAAAATGATAAAAACGTGTAGAATTTTCGTTCTACACGTCTTTATTTAAATAGAAGAAAAATAACACTCCATCTTTTGTATTCAATACACCATATTCCACGCCATGCAGGTCTAGTATATTCTTTGAAATCGCAAGGCCTAATCCTGTTCCACCTTTAGAACGTTGACGAGACGTATCTCCTCGATAAAAACGATCCCATATTTTTTCTAAGTGTTCTGGCGCGATATGAGCCCCTTTATTTTCTATACATACTTTTACACGTTCGTTCTCTTCTATTGTAGAAATAATAATATTCTCATGTTCTGGTGTGTAACGAATCGCATTCGTAATAAAGTTAGTTATAACCTGTTCTATTCGATGAGGATTTGCAACTACCCCAATTTTAGAAAGTTGTTTATGGACATGTAATTGCTTAGCTGTTATATCCGAGGTGTTACTTTAGGAGGTAATTTACGCTTATTTTAAGCGCTATTTTGCACTATAAGTAAACATAAAAAAGCCCCCTTTAATGGAATAACTAAGATATTTATCAAATCCTATACTCATTAGTCATACTCTAATGAAAGTTCCTTGTTCTTTTCTTCAATACTCGTTTACAAAAGGCGTTAAATGCACAGCGAACTTGCCATTCGATACGATCGTTCTAACATGCATTTCCTCTCCCTTCGCAACTGCAAATGTGGGTGATGATTTCCCCTTTCATAACCTCCAACAAGATTTTTTATAAAATGCTAAATATCGGAGATTATTAAAAAAATAAAAACCCAACTGAATAGCAAGGCAGTTGAGTTTAGAAATTACTTTTTAATTCATTAAAGTCAATGGTGCTTCATAACTTTTTTATTTAGGTAGAAAGAATATCTGATAAAAATAAGTGCAAGTATAACGAATAATCCACCAATCCAGCTTAAATTTTCTATATTAGTATATTGAATAATGATTCCTCCTAATGCAGAGCCAAGCATCATTCCCACATTCATTAAGGCGGTATTAAAACTGAGTACTGTTTCAGAGGATTGTGGTTTTAGAGAAATCAGATAAAACTGCTTTGCTGGTGTCGTTGTCCAAGTTGCTACTCCCCAAAAAGCTAGTGTGACAAATACACCAACTGCCCTATACTGTGTAAATGCTAGTACAAATAAAGAGATGATATGAACACATAAACTTAATGATATTGTTCTATTAGGTCCCCATCTGTCTACCGCATATCCTCCAAAGTGTGAACCAATAAAAGCAAAAGTGCCTAAAACAAATAAAGCGATACTTGTCATTTCAATAGAAAAGCCAGCAGTATGACTTAATAATGGAGCAATGTAGGCAAATACCATCGTATAACCTAAAATCCAAAAAATCGTTGTCATTAAACCCGTAAGGATTCGTTTATCTTTTATAATTTGTAGCTGTTGTGTAAATGGCATCGGTTGATTTCCTTTTGTATCTGGTAATAATTTGTAAAGTCCTATCATTAAAAAAACTGTGCCAAGCGCAATGATTAAGAAAATATAGTGCCAATCAAAATATCCAGCTAAAAATGTTCCGATAGGCACTCCAAGTACTAATGAAACAGTGAAACCTGTAATGACTGTTGCCATAGCACTACCTCTTTTTTCTGGAACTGCAATTTGCGCAGCATAATTGGTGGCAACAACAATGTATAGCCCTCCACTCATCGCCATAATGACTCTGGATAACATAAGAAGGACAAAACTATAGCTGAAAAATGCAACTAGATTTCCTAAAATAAATATAGAGATAGCATATAAAAGCACTTTTTTACGGTTCAATTTAGACGTTAGCATGACAAAGATCAAAGCTCCAATGGCATAAGATAAAGAATAAATCGTAATCAACTGACCAGCTATTGAAATTGAAACATCTAATTCAAAAGAAATCAGTTCTAAAATTCCAGAAACAACAAACTCTGCTGTTCCTGTTACAAAAGCTCCTAAAGCTAAAAGTATGATGATTAGTTGATTTTTATTATTTTTCAATTTGTACATCTCCTTATATTTGAACTACTGTTTTTATTTTAATTCCTATGTTAACATAAGTGAAATTGATATTTTTAATAAAGGAGATGAGTAATTACTCATGACTATTGTACGCTACGAAATCATTGCAAAAGTAGTCGAGCTAGGAAGTTTTACAGAAACTGCTGAAATATTAAATATGACTCAATCAGCCGTGAGTCATGCAGTTGCGAGTTTAGAATCTGAATGGGGGGTTTCTTTATTAATTCGTGATCGAAAAAAAGGAATAACACTTACAGAAATAGGGCAAAAAATTCTGCCGCATATTAGAGAAATATTGAAAAGACTGGAAGTCATTAATCAAGAAATTGCGCTTATGACAAGCTTGGAAACAGGTATTATTCGTATAGGCACTTTTGCAAGTGCTTCTTCTTGCTTATTGCCTAAGTTACTTACAAAATTCCGAAAAAAACATCCTAAAATAGAATTTAAATTTTACGAAGGAACCTATGAAGAGATTACGGAATGGTTGGGTTCAAGCATTATTGACATTGGATTTGTAGTAAAAGGAAAATCAAACCCAAATTTCGATTTAGTTCCTTTGATTAAAGACAAGATGGTAGTCGCTTATCACACTGATCATCAATTCCATTTTAAAGAAACAGTAGAAATGAATGATTTAATGGATGAATCCTTTATTATGCCAACAGGGATATACCAATCACATGTTGAGGAATTATTTGCAGAAGCGCAAATTAAACCATCTATTCTTTTTGAAGTACACGACTGTACAACCATCGCTAATATGGTACAGGAAGGACTTGGCGTTACGATAGGTCCAGAATTATATTTAAAGACACAGCAAAACATAAAAATCAGCAAACTAAATATTGAAAACAGCCGTGAAGTAGCACTTGCCTGTCATTCTATTGCAAATGCTTCTCCTGCAGTTAAGGAATTTCTTCATGTGGCAAAAAATGTTTTTAAGTGAACATTTGCAGCGATTGCGTTTCAAAATAGGACTTTCCTTTATTCATGTAGCTCATGATAAAAGAGAAGAAAAAAAGAATTTTTTTATGTATAGCCTTTTAGATTTATTAAAAACACCTAACAAGTGTAGTGGAACGTTGCCAAGCGTCGTTTTGGAGCCTTTCGTTAAAAATATTTTTCAATAATATGGCCTGATTGTTGAAGAAAGTTAAAAAAGCACACATATTATTATTTGTTCCAAAACTCGTATAGTTCTGTACACGATAATATTGAACAAAAGGAGATAAAAAAAGGATAATAATAAATAGAGTTACATCATTTAACGCAAAAAGAACCTGGTTCAATGGTCAAAATATTAGCTAATAAAAATGAGGAATTTACTAAAGCACTGCATTGTTATGTGGAATCAGGGGAAAGTTTTAGAAATAACAAAGATATATATAAACAGTATAATAATTTTAGAAATAACTATTGTAAAATGAGGGCGCAAGAACCTTTAGAAAGAAAATAAAAAGATGAAAAAAGTGAAGCAAGTAAGTTGCATCACTTTTTTAGATAACTACGGGAAGTAGCTCTTAAGATTCAATGAGTCTTTTTTCCCGCCTTTGAACAGTTCGTTTAGGCTTCAATGCCTTTATTCAATGATATTTCAGCAGTACCTTTATTTTTCACATTTAATATTTTTGTTCCTTAGCCATGAATATACTTAGAAAACCTCTAAAAACTATTTGATAATCTTTTAGAATCTAACTTTCTTATAATACTCTTTGCTATTTCTTCAATATTTTCATTTAAAAAGAAATGATTACCTTCAAAAGAATGGAGAGTACACGTTTTACTTGTATATTGCTCCCATTTTATTACTTGATCATATGTAGTAAATTCATCATTTTCCCCATTAAATATAAGAAAATCAATATCACATGGTTGTATATTATTGTCATGAATATATGTCTCGACAATTTTAAAATCTGCTCTTAGAATTGGGAGAAAAATCTCCATTAATTCTTCTGATTGAAGTACCCCGGATGGTGTACCTCCCATTGCAATAACTTCTCTTTTAAATTGCTCATTAGAAAGATTATGTCGGATATTTTTTATTTTACTATTTGGATGGTTTCTACCGGACAAAACAAGAAATTCAGGCGATACGTTTTTAGAGTCCTTTATTTTTCTGGCTACTTCATAGGCGATCAAACTTCCCATGCTATGCCCGAATAGAATGTAGGGCGAATCATCTATCTGCATAACTATATTATTGTAGACATCATTTACGGCCTCTTCCATACTTTGGTACAAGTTTTCTTCAATTCTATATCCTCTACCAGCTAACTCTATCGGGACTACCTCAATATATGGATTAAAGTGATTTTTCCATTTTGCGTAACTAAACGCAGATCCCCCAGCATGTGGAAAGCAAAAAAGCTTAGTCTTCTGCATTGATTTTCTCCTTACTTTCAAATTTGTATATATTTTGGCAAATTGAATAAATGTCTTTAATTATTATCTCTTGCGGAAATTCATCCCTTGTTGCACAAGCAGATATCTTATAATTTGGCTCAATGTTATATTGTCTAAAGTAAAAGTTTTGAGGTATATACTTATATGAAATTAAAGTTCGTGACTCTTTTTTTATAGAGAATGAATTTAACGGGATATAAAGCCCTTTTCCAATCGTTTTTATATAACTTTCTTTTAATGTCCATAAATCATAAAAATAATTAATTTGTTCATCAGAATTCATATTAGATATATCATAAAATTCTTCCTCTGAAAAAAATTCATTTGCTAATTTAAGAGCCTCTATTTCTGAAACCTTTTCTATATCAATACCCACATTAAAATTAGCAGTAGTACAAACCACCCATTCTCCTGAATGTGACAGATTAAAATGAAAGTCAGAAAAATTTTCAACAAAAGGTTTTCCATACTCATTATATATAAATCTAATTTCTTCATTATTAATTTTATACTTTTGGCAGATTAGAGATCGGATTAGTAAATCCCCTATCAGGGTCCTATTAATGTCGCATGAGTTTAATAAACGCTTCATTCGTTCTTTCTTCTCATTTGAAACCAAGTTACTAAGTTGCTTAAACAAATGACTTTCAATATTCTTTGGTATTTTCACAGCTTGAATGTGTATGATAAATCACTTCCTTTTTTAAAGGATGGCTTCGTATATGTGCGTTACATAAATTCAAATTAACTTTATTAAATTGCAAATACAATAGAAAAGGTGCATATTTACATATCAATGAAAATATACACCTTTCCTCAGTAATATCATCAAAGCATTAGCTTCTATTACAAAAAATGGAGAGCATTTACATCATTCTATGAGCAACTCATATAGGTTTCTATGTCTCTATCAAGTAATTTTTGCATTATCCTCTTAAAAAGTAATACTCTTGATATATTCATTATTGCCTACACTTTATTTGCAGTTATTGGGTTGCCCTTTTCGTTCATAGCGTTGCATCTTTTGCACTCTCTACTTTTCAGTTAATGAAAGGGATGTTTCTTTTATTCCTTCGAATTCATTTAATAGATACTTAGCTATCTTTTCAACTGCGGGGAAGTCTACTATTTCCTCATGTGATCCAGGGACAGAATACTTATTTACTCTTCCTTTTAATAAAGGTCCCCAATCTGTAAACAACTCTTTTCCTTCCTCAGCACTAAAGTAGATAACTTCTCCAAAGTATGGTATCAAATCATTATCTGCCATTAAGTTCAGGCATTTCCTATGAGCATTGATAACTTGCTTCAAATTCATAAGATTTGCATCAGGCGGGAGTACTCCTTCCATAATTAATCGCTCCACAAGCATATCTTGCTTATGGACGAGGCCTTCTTCCTGCTCAGTAAGATCTCTAGGAATGAAATGTTCAGATATATATGAGAGCATATCCTCCCTTGTTTTATGATCCTGCTCTGAAGGTACTTTAGTATCCATAAGTACCAACAATTCAACTTCCTCTCCTTGATTTCTTAGTACAGTTGCGATTTTATAAGCAATTGCACCGCCTAAAGACCATCCTCCAAGACGATATGGGCCTTCTGGCTGAACACTTTTTATTTCTTTAATGTAAAGTTGAATTAGTTCCGGCAAGGTCGAGTCGTCAATCTCTCTCTTTTCTATGAGAGGATTCTGTAAACCATAAAATGAACAGTGATTCTTAAGCAATCTTGCTAGTTGAATGTAACAAAATACATTCCCCATAAACGGATGAACGCAGAAGAAAGGTCTTTTCTCTGATTCTTGTAGTGGTACCAGCGCTGATACAGATTTTGTCATATCATGCTTATCACGAATAAGGCATGCGATTCCTTCCAATGTTGGATTCTTAATCAATGTAGACACCTTAATCTCTTTTCCAAACTTCTCCCTAATTTTTGAAACTAATTTGATTACAAGGAGAGAGTGTCCCCCTCTATTAAAGAAATCATCATTTACATAGACATCTTCTATCTGTAACACATCCTGCCAGATTTTAACCAACTGATATTCAATTTCATCCCTTGGAATGATTGGTGTAGAGAAGTTATTTTCTCTTTGAATAGTTAAACTGTTCAATGCCTTTCGATCAACTTTTCCATTCATTGTAAGAGGAATCTCGTCTACCTCAATAAAGTGTGCGGGAACCATATAATTCGGTACTTGTGTCTTGAGATATTCACGCCATTCATGCATACTTCCAGCTCCAACTACATAAGCAACCAATCTCTGCTCTCCTAATTTATCCTCTGTTACCAAAACTACTGCTTCTTTTACCAATGGATGACTCTCTAGATTCGCTTCAATCTCTTCAAGTTCAATACGGAAGCCCCGAATTTTCACTTGATTATCAATTCTTCTCAAGTAATCTAAATTACCATCAGGTAAATAACGAACCAAATCTCCTGTACGATATAAACGCTCTTCTTCATTAAATGGATGACGAATGAATCGCTCTGCTGTTAATTCTGGACGATTCAAGTATCCTCTCGCTATACCTGCACCACCAATATATAGCTCACCTGTTACACCAACTGGAACAGGCAACAGATTTTTATCCAATACATAAGTTTGAACGTTCGGCAATGGACGTCCAATTGTAACTCGCTTACTATCTGTTTGGATATGATAACACGTTGTATCAACCGTACATTCTGTAGGACCGTATACGTTATAAAAATCAATTTTTTCAGTCTCTACTAGCCGTTCCCATAATGACGGCATGATTGCTTCACCACCGACCAATATCTTACTTGGTACATGAACATCAGCACTTGTTTCTAGCAATCCTCCATCTATAAGTAATTGAAGTAATGAAGGTGTCATATCAAACATTTCCAATTTATTCTCCCTAATATAGGACACAAATTGTTCCGGATTAGTGCGAACTTCACTTGGGATAATATATATACTTGAACCATGAAGCAGCATTTGTAATTGCTGAATAGATACATCAAAGGCAATTGACGCATTTAAACCGACGCGCATATTACTAGGTATCTCATGTGAGAAAACTTCTTTTTGTAAACCATATGATAGGCTTATTACAGAATGGTGCTGTACTAAAGCACCCTTTGGTTTCCCTGTCGAACCAGAAGTGTAGATAACATACGCTAAGTTTTCCCCTGTTACCTCACATATCGGCGAAAGTTTGCTTTCTCGAGAAATTATTGCTTGGTCCCTATCTAAGCAAACTGTCTTGATTTCTTTAGGTATCCAGCCTACTAATACCTCATTTGTAACCAATGCTTGAATTCCTGTGTCTTCTAAAATATATCGCAGGCGGCTTTCCGGATTCGATGGATCCAATGGAACATAGGCTGCTCCAGCCTTCCAAATTCCCATGAGACCAACAACCATCTCAACTGAACGATCAAAGCAGAGGCCAACCAATGACTCTGTCCCAATTCCACATTTCTGTAGATGATGGGCCAATTGATTAGCTCTTTCATTCAGCTCACGATATGTTAGTTGCTGTTTTTCATCTACCACTGCCACCGCGTCAGGCGTACGATTTACTTGCTCTTCGAATAGTTGATGAATCACATTCTCACGTGGATAAGATATAGCATTATCATTCCATTCTTCTAATAGTTGTCTTTGTTCAGCTTCCGTAATATATACCAGCTCCGATAGAGTTTGATCAATGTTTTTGAGCATTTGCATCAACACTTGTTGTAAATGACCCAACACTCGTTCAATAGTTATTCTATTAAACTTACTACAGTCATACATTAACTTTAACGATAACTGGGTTCCTGGAACTACAGCCAGCCCTAATGGGTAGTGGGTTTGCTCTACTCCTTCCAATTCACCAATTTCTAGATTTTCTGAAGACTCCTCTTTCACTGGATAATTTTCAAACACATATAAACTATTAAACAGCGGTGTTCCTCTAGGAACTTCACTCCATCCCTGAATTTCTGTTAAAGAAGCATACTCATATTGTCTTCTTTCTATCTCTTCCTCTTGTATCTTCTGCAACCAATCCATTACTTTTATATCATCAATCAATTGAATTCGCGTCGGTGACGTTGTAATGAAAGGACCTACGATGTTTTCAACATCAATAATCTCCGTAGAACGCCCTGAGCTTGTTACACCAAAGACAATGTCATTTTCTCCACTATACCGGCTCATGAGATATGCCCATGCACCTTGAATTACTGTACTCAAAGTAAGTTTATTGTGTTTCGCCCATCCTTGTAACGCTTGAGTCTGCTCTTCTGATAAATAGGTAACCTTTTCTGTATAACCTTTTTCTTCCTCTTTACTTTCTAAGCCCAGCAAAGTTGGTGCAGTAAAACCTTTAAGCTTTTCTCTCCAAAATTGTTCCGCCTGCTCCTTATCTTGTTCTCTGAGCCATTGGATATATTTCTTATATGGTGAGGGTTTAGGTAACTTTACAGCTTCTCCATTCATTCTCTTCTGATAGACTGTAAGTAATTCATTAAAGACCAATGGTAAACTCCATCCATCCAGTAAAATATGGTGATGTGTCCAAACAATTCGATATTCTTCCTCACCTTCTTGAATGACCGTTACTCGCATCAATGGCGCTTCATCAAATTGGAAGGCTTGTTTTCGATCTAATGCCAAAAAGACTTTTCTTTTTTCCTCTATCTCTTTAGTTGTCATTGTACGCCAGTCTTCTTTGTTCACTTTAAATGGGATATTTTCATACACCACTTGTAATGGTTCTTCAATTTCGTCCCAAACAAATGCTGTACGAAAAATTTCATGCCGCTGAATTACAGATTTCCACGCCTGCTCAAAAGTAGGAATATCCATTTTCCCTTTAATCATAAAACTTAATTGCACTATATACGGTGCAACATGTTCATTCCCTTGGTCATGCAATGTGTGGAAAATCATACCTTCTTGCAAAGGTGATAGTGGATATAAATCAGTAATCTGATTGTTCTTTCCACGATTCATTTTGTTTAGTACATTTGTCAAACCTACTTGGCTAAGATTAGCCATTGCAAAATCCGAAATGGTCAGTGCAGATTCTCTATCTGAAGGTTGAATCAATCTGCTCAGTTGATATAGCATATTCTGTGCAATATTTTGAATCGTTGATTTGGCGAATTGTCCAACATTGTATACCCAAGTGAACTGAAGTTTTCCATTCGTTACAACCCCAATTACATCAATTACATGCGATCGCTTGGAACCGGCAGCATGATCTAAACGCTTAAATTCGTTCTCCGGCATAAACATTGCATCTCTAGAAAACATTTGATCAAATTGTCCAAGATAGTTAAAACTAATAGACGGTGTATGTTGAGAGCTCAATTGCTCACACATTGTTGCGTTCATGTAACGCAACACTCCATAATCAACACCCTTATTAGGAATTTTGCGAACTTGTTCTTTAACTGCTTTTAATGCTGCAATTGGCGTATTAGCACTAGTAATATTTAAGTGAACAGGGTAAATACTTGTAAACCATCCCACGGTTCTCGATAAGTCAACATCTTCAATAATTTCTTCTCTACCATGCCCCTCTAAATCCACGCTCAATATCTTCTGCCCTGTACATGCTGCTGTAGCTTGTACCAATGCTGCTAATAATACTTCATTGATTTGGACACGGTGAGTGCTTAAAGTCTTTTGCAATAACATACGGGTCTCATTCTCATTTAACACCACAGTAATTTCCTCAGTTACTGCGCTTACTGAATTACTTATAGTACCATCTATCGGCAGTTTAACTACGTCTTGTTCAGACTGCTGCTCCCAGTAATGCAGCACTTCTTGTGATATTCCAGTTTCAGCGTAATGATGTAATTTTTCCGACCACTCTTTAAAGGATGTACTCTTCATAGGTAATTGAATTTTCTGCCCTTGAATCGCTTGAGTATACGCTGTTTGCAAATCTTCCAATAAAATTCGCCAAGAAACACCATCCACGGCTAAGTGATGAATTGTCCAAAATAATCGGCCAGTCTTCTCACCTTCATCAAAATAAACCATTCTCATTAACGGACCATCATGTAAATTCAAACTTTCTTGTGCAATATTAATCTCTTTTTGAATAACTTCATGCCAATCGGCTTCCGGCACTTCGGCTAATGAAATGACAGTAAGTATCAATTGTTCTTCTATTCCTTCATTCCACTGTTTCCAAGCCCCATCAGGTAAACGTTCATATCTTAAACGTAGGGCATCATGATGAAGTAGAAGATTACACACTGACTTCTCCAGTGATACTATATCCAGTTTCTCTTTCGTTCTAAAGAACATGGATTGATTCCAATGATGTGGGTTAGGATGATTTTGTGCAAAAAAACCTTGCTGAATAGGTGTAAGTATCGTATCTCCAGTTATAATTCCTTGTTCGGCTTGTACACCTTGTTCTTCTTTGACTACCTGTGCCAACTCAGCAATCGTTTGGTGTTCAAATATTTGTTTTGGTGTCAATTGTAAACCAGTTTGCTTCGCACGAGAGACAATCTGAATGCTAAGAATTGAATCTCCACCAATTTCAAAAAAGTTATCATAAATACCAATACGTTTTGAACCCAGCACACGTTCCCAAATGATAGAAAGCTTGTGTTCACGTTCATTTCTTGGGGCTACGTAGCCTTCTTGTGTTCCTTGATAATCTGGTATAGGCAATGATTTCCGATCAATCTTTCCATTTATGGTTAGCGGTAACTCTTCCATTTCGACAAAGTAGGAAGGTATCATATGGATTGGCAGTTTTATTTTAAGATACTCGCGCCATTCTTCTAAACTGCCTTCGCCCACTATATAAGCTACCAACCTCTTATCTCCCGACTGATTTTCCCTAACTATTACAACTGCCTCTTTTATCAAGTCATGCTCCTGTAAAGTCGATTCAATCTCCCCAAGTTCGATTCGGAATCCTCTAATCTTCACTTGATTATCCATTCTTCCTAAATAGTCTATATTACCATCAGGAAGATATCTCACGAGATCGCCTGTTCTATATAATCTCTCGCCTTCTTTGAATGGATGAGAAATAAATCGTTCGGATGTTAACTCTGGACGATTTAAGTATCCCCTCGCTAGACCCGCTCCTCCGATATAAAGTTCACCCATCACACCAACTGGAACTGGCAACCCATTTCTATCCAATACATAAGTTTGAACGTTAGGCAAAGGACGCCCAATCGTTACTCTCACACTATCTTTTTTGATATGATAGCATGTTGCATCAACCGTACATTCTGTAGGACCATATACATTATAAAACTCAATTTTATCAGTCTCTACTAGCTGTTCCCATAATGACGGCATAATCGCTTCGCCGCCAACCAATACCTTACTTGGAACATGAACGCCATCGTACGTTTCTAACAATCCGGCATCTATAAGTAATTGAAGCAATGAAGGTGTTATATCAAAGATTGCTAACTTGTTCTCCCTAATATAAGCTACAAACTGTTCCGGATCACTTCGTACTTCATTCGGAATAATATACAAACTTGAACCATACAACAGCATTTGTAATTGTTGAATAGATGCATCAAAGGCAATTGACGCATTTAAACCGACATGCATGTTAGATGGTATCTCATGTTCGAAAACCTCTTTTTGTAAACCATGCGACAAGTTTATTACAGAATGATGCTGTATCAAGACACCCTTTGGATTCCCCGTCGATCCCGAAGTATAGATAACATACGCTAGGTTTTCTCCTGTTACTTCACATTTTGGTGAAAGAATGCTTTCTTTTGAAATCATTGCTTGATCCCTATCTAGACAAACTGCCTTGACTTCTTTGGGTATCCAATCTTCTAATGACTCATTCGTAACTAATACTTGAATTCCAGTGTCCTCCAAAATATATCGTAGACGACTTTCTGGATAGGATGGGTCCAATGGAACATATGCTGCTCCAGCCTTCCAGATCCCCATAATACCAACAATCATCTCAACTGAACGCTCAAAGCAAAGTCCAACTAATGATTCAGTCCCAATCCCACATTGCTGAAGATAGTGGGCCAATTGATTAGCTTTTTCATTAAGCTCTCGATATGTTAACTGCTGTTTTTCATCTACCACTGCCACCGCGTCAGGTGTACGATTTACCTGCTCTTCAAACAGCTGATGAATCGCACTTTCCCGTGGATATACTACAGCATTATTATTCCACTCTTCCAACTCTTTTTGCTGTAATCCTGATAATATAGGCAACTTAGCTAATGATTTATCAGGATTCTCCACGATTACATTCAACCAGTTTCCAAAATGTTCAGCCATGGATTCAATAGTTAAGCTGTCAAATAAATCCGTCCTATAAACAAAAGTAAGCAATAAACCCTCTTCCACTTCTGCAGCAGTTAAACTTAAATCAAACTTAGCGATTGGAGCATTACTTTCCATTACTTCTATATTTCTTCCATGTAGTTCTGGTAGCTCCTGTCCCGTATTTTGCAAAGTAAACATGGTTTGGAAAATCGGGGAATGGCTTGTATTTCGTTCAGGTTGGATAACCTCTACAATTTTCTCAAACGGAACATCTTGATACTCATACGCCTTCAATGCTTTTATCCGCACTTGAGACAACAACTCTTGAAATACCGGTGCATTACTTAAATCAGCCCGATAAACCAATGTGTTGACAAAGAAACCAATCAGCCCCTCAATTTCTCGATAATTTCGATTTGCAATTGGGCTGCCAACAATAATATCCGATTGTCCCGTATAACGGGCAAGGAAACTTTGATACGATGCCAATAAGGTCATGAAAAGCGTGGCCCCTTCTTGACGACTTATTACGTTTAATTTATCCAGTAATGAACGTGACAACAGCACATTATGAGTTAATCCATGGTGGGTTTGCACTGGCGGACGCGGACGATCCATTGGCAACATTAAGACTGGTAACTCACCAGATAAGTCTTCCTTCCAATATGCAAGTTGTTGATTTAGTACCTCATCTTTCAACCATCCTCTTTGCCACTGAGCAAAATCGGCATATTGAACTGGTAGTGGTTCCAGCTCTGCTTGTTTTTCACCAATCGCATTCTCATAAAATGTCATCCATTCTTGAAGCAAGATTTCCATCGACCATCCATCTGAGATAATGTGATGCATATTACACAGAAGAACCCATTCTTCTTCTGAAATTCTTATGATTTGTCCACGGAACAATGGTCCTTGTTCTAAATCAAATGGAGATTCAACTTCAGTTTGAATCCATTGCTGCAACTTTCTTTCTCTCTCCTCTAATGAAAGCTTAGTTAGGTCCATTTGCGGAAGAGGACGGAAAATATAAGGTTGAATCTGTTGCACAGGATGACCTTCCTCTTCATGAAATACCGTCCGCAAAGATTCATGACGCTCTATTAACTGATTCCATCCCAACTCCAATGCTTCTGGTAACCAATTCCCTGTAAGGCGGCATACCATTGGCATATTATAAAGTGCACTATTAGGTTCAAACTGATCAATAAACCATAAGCGCTGTTGGGCATATGACAGCGGAATATTATTTCCTCGTTCCATCGGCATCAATGGTGGAATTTCTCGTTTTTCACTCCCCTTACGCAACTGATCTATTCGTTTCGATAGTGCCTCGACCGTTGGATATTCGAACAGTTCACGTACCGGCAATTTGATTTGAAAGACTTCTTGTAAGCGCGAGACCACTTGTGTAGCAAGTAGAGAGTGACCACCAAGCTCAAAGAAAGAATCCTGAACACCAATTTCTTTTATTCCTAGCACTTGACTCCACACTGAAGCGATAAGTTCTTCCAGCGGAGTTCGTGGGTATACAGTATTTTCGGCGGATTGTTCACTAAGTATAGGCAATGCCTTCAAATCAAGTTTTCCATTCGGTGTAAGTGGTAAAAATTCCATCTCAATAAAGTTTGTTGGAACCATGTAATTTGGTAAATGTGTTTGTAGATGTTCTCGCCATTCATGTACACTTCCTTCACCAACTACATAAGCTACTAATCTCTTGTCATCTTGATTATCCTCTCGTACCAATACAACTGCTTCTTTCACAGAAGAATGCGCCTGCAAAACAGCTTCTATTTCTCCCAATTCAATCCGGAAACCACGAATTTTTACTTGGTCATCTATACGACCATGGAACTGGAGATTACCATCCGAAAGATAACTTGCTTTGTCTCCTGTGTAATAGAGACGTTCTCCTGACTTGAAAGGATGTGGAATAAATTTTTCCTTTGTGAGATCCGGGCGATTAGCATATCCACGTGCAAGACTCTTCCCTCCAATATAGAGATCTCCAATTATACCAATTGGTACTAGCTGAAGATGAGAATCTAATACATAAACTTCTGTATTCGCAATCGGCCGACCAATCGATGGCGTACCGGTTGTCACTCCTACAGGCACATAACAATCTGTGGTAACAACGGTATTTTCCGATGGACCATACTGATTAATTACCGCAAAAGGAATATCTTTAGATGGATACTGCGTTAATTGATCCCCACCTGTAAGGATAAAGCGAAGATCCGTTTTATCTGGCCAAGATAATTTCAAGAGTCTTTCCAGAATAGGTGTAGGTGCAAAACTAGCTGTTATTCGTGAATCAATGAGCCAGTCCCTTAGTGCTTCTGGATTAATTCTCAGTTCCTCTGTCGACAAGTAGAGTGCTGCACCAGCAGTTAGATACGGCCAAATTTCCTGGACAGCCGAATCAAAAGCAATCCCTGCAATCTGGGTCGCACGATCCTCTGCTGTAATACGATAAACTTCTTGATGCCAAGAAACCATATTCATTAATGAGCGATATTCAACCATGACACCCTTTGGCTTTCCTGTAGAACCAGAGGTATAGACAATATAAGCTAAGTTCTCTGGATTTAACTGACGTGTAGGTGCGATTACGCTTTCCACTGTTAATTCTGCTAACCTCACCGTTTCGACGTGTGCGAAATGGCCTTCTTGTCCTTCCGCCGTCACTACAAATTGAATTCCTGCATCTTCAATCATGTATTCTAACCTTGATTTTGGATACAACGGATCTAAAACAACATAAGCTCCACCAGCTTTTAAAATGCCTAGTAAACTTGCCATGAGCTCAGCTGACCTCGGAAGATAAACTCCCACCACTGACTCTGGGGCGACTCCTTTTCGCTGTAAAACATTTGCCAACTGATTTGCTTGTGCATCCAGTTCACCATAAGTCCACTTTTTTGTTTGATCAACAACGGCAATCGCATCAGGGCGCCTTGCTACTTGTTCCTCAAATCTGTCACAAATAAGAGCCTGATGGGACATTTCCATTACAGTGTCATTCCATGTTTCTAATAACAAAGTACGCTCGGGTTCCGATAGCATGCTCAGGTCATGCAATGGATTTTGTGGGTGATGAGAAACTTCGTGTAGCCATTTCTCAAAGTGTCCTGCCATCCGTTCAATAGTAGATGCATTGAATAAATCCTTATTGTATTCAAAAGTAAAAAGCAATCCCTCTTCTGTCTCAGCTACCATTACACTTAAATCAAACTTTGCAATTGGACTATGGCTTTCTATCATTTCAATACTTCTACCAGATAACACCGGGAACTCTTGTTTCATATTTTGCAAGATGAACATGGTCTGGAAGATTGGCGAATGACTTGTACTCCGCTCTGGTTGCACAACTTCTACAATTTTTTCAAAAGGGATATCCTGATATTCATACGCCTTCAATGCCTTTTGACGAACCTGAGACAGAACATCTTGAAATGTCGGTCTACCACTCAGATTAGCTCGATAAACCAGCGTGTTGACGAAGAAACCAATTAGTCCTTCTATTTCTCTATAATTTCGATTCGCAATTGGACTTCCGACCAGAATATCTTCTTGTCCCGTATAACGGGATAGAAAACTTTGATATGCAGCCAACAGCGTCATGAAGAGTGTAGCCCCTTCTTTGCGACTAAGTTTGTTCAAGTTATCATGTAGCGTGCTTGGCAGAACCAGAGTGTATGTCGACCCGTGATGAGTTTGTATTGCAGGACGCGGACGATCCATAGGAAGTTGGAGTACAGGAAGCTCTCCAGACAATTCTTCCCTCCAATATTGGAGTTGTTGATCAAGCACCTCCTCCTTCAGCCAACCTTTTTGCCACTGAGCGAAGTCGGCATATTGAACCGGTAATGGTTGAAGTTCTGCTATCTTTCCATCCGTTTCTTTCTCATAGAATGCCATCCATTCTTCAAGTAGGACTCCCATTGACCATCCATCTGAAATGATATGATGTAAAGTACAAAGGAGAATCCATTCTTCCTCTCCCACTTGCAAAATACTTGTCCTGATTAGTGGGCCCTCTGCTAAATCAAATGGCACTTCTGTTTCTTGTTGAATCAAACGTTTAACTTCTTCTTCTCGGTCTTCTGGATAAAGCATAGTTAAATCCGTTTTCGGAATTGATTGAAAAGCATACGGTTCAATTTGCTGTACGGGTTGACCGTTCACTTCATGAAAGACCGTCCGCAATGATTCATGACGTTCTATTAGTTGGTTCCATCCTGTTTCCAGTGCCTCAAGTAGCCAACTCCCTGTAAGGCGGCATACCATTGGCATATTATAAAGGGCACTATTAGGTGTAAATTGATCAATAAACCATAAGCGCTGTTGCGCATAAGATAGTGGAATAGTTTCTCCTCGTTCCATCGGCATTAGTGGTGGAATCTCTCGTTTTCTATCTCCTTTACGTAACTGATCTAATCGCTTTGCCAGTGACTCCACCGTTGCATACTCAAATAGTTCACGTACTGGTAATTCGATTTGAAAGATTTCCTGTAAACGTGACACTACTTGAGTAGCTAGTAGTGAGTGACCACCGATTTCAAAAAAGGAATCCTGAACACTAATATTTTTTACACCTAACACTTGGCTCCATACGGAAACGATGAGCTCCTCCACTGGTGTTCGTGATGAAGTAATATCTTCACTTATGAACTGTGCTTCCAATTCCAGTAAGGCTTTCCGATTCACCTTACCATTTGGAGTGAGTGGCATCCCTTCAATTTGGAAAAAGTATGCCGGAACCATATAATGTGGCAGTTGCTTCTTGAGATATTCACGCCACTCTCCAGTATCCCCTTCACCCACTACATAAGCTACTAACTGCTTATCTCCTGGCCGATCTTCCTTCACCAACACAACAGCCTCTTTTACAGATGAGTGATCATGTAAAGCTGCTTCAATTTCTCCCAATTCAATTCTGAATCCTCTAATTTTGACTTGGTTATCTATCCTTCCAATATATTCTAAATTACGATTATTCATATATCTCACCAGGTCACCTGTTCGATATAATCGTTCCCCTTCCTTAAAGGGATGCGGAATAAAACGTTCAGTAGTTAAATCTGGTCGATTGAAGTAGCCACGTGCCAATCCTACTCCTCCAAGGTAAAGTTCCCCCGACACACCAATTGGGACCACCTGTTGATATTGATCTAACACATACAACTCTGTATTATCAATTGGACGACCAATTGGAATAAGCATTGATTCTTTTTCTAAATCACAATCATAATAAGTCACATCCACAGTCGCTTCAGTAGGACCATACAAATTAATTAACTGTGTTTGCTGAACATTGTAAAAGATCCACTTAAACCGGCGAACCTGCTCAGAGTTTAATGCTTCTCCACTAGTAAAAACATGAATTAAAGACGATACATCCCTTTTCGAATTATATTGTTCCATATAATCCAAGAAAGTAGATAACATCGACGGAACAAAGTGCATGGTGGTCACACGATATCGTTCAACATACTCCTCAATCACTGCAGGATCTTTCTCTCCTCCTGGTGGAAGCAAACAAACACGTGCTCCTACAAATGACCACCAAAATAATTCCCAAACGGAAACATCAAACGAAAACGGTGTCTTTTGTAGGATTGTATCTTCCTCGGACAATGGATATTTTTTCTGCATCCACTGTAGGCGGTTGATAACCGAATGATGTTCAATCATTACCCCCTTTGGATTTCCCGTTGAACCCGAAGTGTATATGATATAGGCTAAGTTATTTGCTGTTACTCCACTCACCGGAGCTAAATTACTCTCTTTAGAAATCATTACTTGATCCCTGTCTAAACAAATTGCTTGAATATCTTTAGGTAACCAGTCCTGTAGTGCCTCTTTTGTTAACAGCACTTGAATTTGTGAATTCTCTAAAATGTATCTCAGACGGTTTTCGGGATAACTTGGGTCCAGTGGGACATAAGCCCCACCTGCTTTCAAAATCCCAAAGAGACCAATAATCATATCAGGAGAACGTTCAATACATATACCAACCAATGATTCAGGTCCAATACCTCGTTTTTGTAGAAAATGTGCCAATTGATTCGATTTTTCATTGAGTTCTTGATACGTTAGCTTTCCACCCTCATAAACTACCGCCACTGCATCAGGTGTACGTGCAACTTGCTGCTCAAATAGCTCATGAATCATACAATCATGACCATAAACTACTTCTGTATCATTCCATTCTTCTAGGAGTTGTTTCTGCTCAGTGTCCGATAACATTGACAGCTTTGTATATGATTCATCTGGATGATGCACGATTTCATTTAGCCAGTTCTCAAAATGGCCTGCCATACGTGCAATGGTACTACTATCAAATAAATCCGTGTTGTATTCAAATGAGACAAATAGACCTTCTTCCACTTCATAGGCAGTTAAGCTCAAATCAAATTTTGCAATAGACATATTACTTTCTACCATTTCAATACTCCTACCAGGCAAATCTAGTCGTTCTTGTTTTATATTCTGTAGCGTAAACATGGTCTGAAAGATAGGAGAATGGCTCATGCTTCGTTCAGGTTGCACAGCTTCTACCACTTTTTCAAATGGTATATCTTGATATTCGTAAGCTTTTAACGCCTTTTTCTTTGTTTGGTTCAAAATCTCCCGAAAAGTAGGGGTGCCACTCAAATCTGATCGGTAAACCAACGTATTAACAAAGAAACCAATTAATCCTTCTACTCCCTTATGATTCCGATTTGCAATCGGACTTCCGACTAGAATATCTTTTTGTCCTGTATAACGTGCAAGAAAGCTCTGATATGCAGCCATTAAAGTCATAAATAAGGTAGATCCTTCTTGTCGACTTAAATCTTTTAATTGACTGAGTAATCTAGAAGGAAAAATCACGTGATGCGTATCCCCAGAATAAGTTTGCGTAACCGGTCGAGGTCGGTCCACTGGCAGTTGTAATATAGGGAGCTCACCAGACAATTCTTCCTGCCAATACGTAAGCTGACGATTTAGCACATCACCTTGCAACCACTCCTTTTGCCACTTCGCAAAGTCTGCATACTGAATGGATAATGAACTTAATTTAGCAGGATTTCCGCCCGTTTCCTCTTCATAGAAAGCAAGTAATTCATTCATGAATATACCAATGGACCAAGCATCAGAAATAATATGATGCATCGTACACAGTAATAACCATTCATCCTTTTCTAATTGAACAAGCTGATTACGAATTAAAGGACCATTCATTAAATCAAATGGTTCTTGCGCTTCTCTCGCAATTAAACTATCTACCTCTTTTTCTTTTACTTCTAGAGGAAGTTGAGAGTAATCTCTTACAGGTAATGCTCTAGGAAGGAATTCGACAATTTGTTGTACAGGTTGTTCTTCTACTTCTTTAAAAACAGTTCGTAATGATTCATGACGTTCAATAAGTCGATTGAATCCCTTTTCTAATGCTTCAGGTATCCAATTTCCTTTTAGATTCCATACCGTTGGAATATTATATAAAGAACTGTTTGGATTAAATCTGTCCATAAACCACAAACGTTGTTGTGCATAAGACAACGGAAGCGCTTCTTTATTCTCCTTTTTTTGCATTTGCTTCTGAAGCCAAGCTCTCTTCTCAGGAGAAAGTGAACTCAGCTTTGCAAGTAAATCACTTCTCATTTTTTTACCCCTTCCTCAACTAAATTACTCTCAAATATTCCTTGTGCTTCTTCCTCTGATAGCTCTTCTAATTGCTTAAGCAGTTCAAGTAATTCTTCATCATTACTCACTTCTGCTTCTTTTTGAATATAGTCTTGAAGACTTACATTCTCCTTACTATCATTCTGCATTTCTTGATTTTTGTTATGGAGCAATTGATCAATCTGTTCTGCCAATTGCTGCACTGTATGAAACATAAATAAATCATGCAATGGTATCTCAATTCCAAAAGCCTCTTTAAGACTGGAAACAGCTTGCGTAGCAAGTAATGAGTGACCACCTATTTCAAAAAACGAATCCTGAATTCCGATGTTTTCCATACCTAAAACTTCATTCCATATTGAAACGATTGTTTTTTCCGTAGGCGTACGAGGAGCAATATAACCACTTGCTATCTCCTGTTTCTCTGGTGCTGGTAAGGCCTTCCTATCAATTTTTCCATTTGGAGTGAGTGGAAATGCATTCAATCCGACAAAATAGGCTGGAATCATATAATTTGGTAGCTGGTCCTTGAGATAATCACGCCACTTTTGAGCATCCCCATCTCCTACAACATAAGCAATCAAACGTAGATCTCCAGGATAATCTTCCCTCACTGTCACAATAGCTTCGTTAACTAATGTATGCTTTTGTAATGTCGCTTCAATTTCTCCTAGTTCAATCCGGAACCCACGAATTTTTACCTGATGATCGATTCGGCCAAGATACTCCAAATTTCCATCCGGCAGATACCTTACTAGATCTCCAGTCCGGTATACTCGCTCCCCTTCTTTAAATGGATGCGGTATAAAACGATCTTCCGTTAAGTCAGGACGGTTTAAGTATCCACGTGCTAATCCTGATCCACCAATGTACAGCTCACCAACTACACCAATTGGAACCATTTTTTGTTCAATACTTAGTACATATACTTCTGTATTGAATATTGGTTTACCAATTGGTGGTACCCTATGGACGACACCCTTTTCTAATTCCATATAAGTGGAATACGTAGTATCTTCGGACGGTCCATATAGGTTGTACACCTTCTCAACCGTACTTCTCTCATATAAATCTTGAACAAGTGAATATGGCAATGGTTCTCCAGCCAAATTCACCACCTTTACCGAAGAAGGGAGTGTTTTTGCTCGAACCAGTTCCTTCGCTGCCGATGGCACAGTATTGACTAAAGTCACATCCTTGGTAGACAACTTGTCTAGATGTAGAGCATTTTCAGCGACAATCACCTTACCACCCATCGTTAGGGGAACAAACACTTCAAAAACAGATAGATCAAAGGATAGCGAAGTGGAGGCCAACACTCCCGCTAAATCCTTTCGGGAATATGTGTGATGCGCCCAACGAATCATTGTTACTGTATTCCTATGCTCAATCATTACTCCCTTTGGATTTCCAGTGGAACCTGAAGTATAGATAATATAGGCTAAGTTATCACCCGTCACTTCACTCGTACACACCGTAGTTACTTCTTGTTCTATTTCTGCTCGATCACGATCAATACAAATCACGTCAACGGATTTAGGTATAACCATTTTTTGTTGTAATTTTTCTTGTGTTACTAGTGCCTTTATTTGAGCATCCGCTAAAATGTATTGCAGTCGACTTTCCGGATACGCTGGATCTATTGGGACATATGCTCCTCCTGCCTTCATAATTCCTAAGAGGCCTACAATCATCTCAGATGAACGTGTAACACAAATCCCAACCAATGATTCGCAACCTACACCATTTTTTTGTAAATAATGTGCCAGCTGATTCGAGCGTTCGTCCAACTCTCGATATGTTAGTTCTTCATCTTCGCATACTACTGCAATTGCTTCTGGTGTTTTTTCCACTTGTTCTTCAAACAATGTATGAATCGCGCATTCTCCTATATCTATAACAGCTGATTCATTCCATTCTTCTAGTAATTGCTTATATTCTACTTTGGATAACATATTCAATTCTGATAATAAACATTTTGGATGAGAGACAATTTGATTTAACCAATGCTCAAAATGACTTGCCATACGTTCAATGGTTGTATCATCAAACAAATCAGTATTGTATTCAAAGGTTAGTGATAATCCTTCTTCCGTCTCAGTAACAAATAAACTCAAATCAAATTTCGCTACAGAAGCATGGCTTTCCATGAGTTCCATTTGTCTTTCAGATAGCTGAGGAAATTCTTGCTTCGTATTCTGTAAAATAAACATGGTTTGGAATATTGGTGAATGACTTGTATTTCGTTCCGGCTTTACGGATTCTACCACTTTCTCAAATGGGATGTCCTGATACTCGTATGCTTTTAGTGCTTTTTTTCTTACCTGCGACAAAAGTTCTTGGAACGTCGGATTTTCACTGAAATCAGCTCGATAAACCAACGTATTTGCAAAGAAACCTATTAATCCCTCAATCTCTTTAACATTTCGATTAGCGATTGGGCTTCCAACCAAGATGTCGTCCTGTCCTGTATAACGAGAAAGGAAGCTTTGATACGCTGCCATCAATGTCATAAATAAAGTGCATCCTTCTTGCAGACTTAAATCTTTGAGCTTTTCCTGTAGGGAGTTCGCCACCATTAAGGACTGACTTGCACCACGGTGAGTTTGAACCGCAGGCCGAGGACGATCCATCGGTAATTGTAAAATCGGTAGCTCCCCAGCCAATTCTTCCTTCCAATATTGAAGGTGCTGATCCAAATTCTCTTCTTTTTGCCATTCCTTCTGCCACATGACAAAGTCTGCATATTGGATAGATAACTCCTTCAATTCCGCCGGTTTTCCGCTTATTACTCCTTCATAAAAAGCCATCCATTCTTCAAGTAAAATCCCCATTGACCATCCATCTGAAATAATATGATGCATCGTACAAATGAGAACCCATTCTTCCCTGTCCACTTTCAATATTCGTGTTCGAATCAGAGGACCTTGTCCAAAATGAAATGGTTCCTCCGCTTCGTTTTGAATGAGCCGTTGCATTTCTCTTTCCCTATCTTCCAAAGAGAGATCTGTTAGATTCAATTGAGGGATATGTCTGAATACATGAGATTGAACCTGTTGGAAAGGTTCACCCTCTTGTTCTAGAATTATCGTCCGTAATGATTCATGACGCTCCAACAACTGATTCCATCCAACCTCCAACGCTTCAATTGACCATTTACCTGTTAAGCGACACGCTGCATGAATATTGTACATAGCACTATTTGACATTAATTGATCAATAAACCATAGACGTTTCTGCGCATAGGAAAGCGGAATAGCTTCTTCTCGTTTCATAGGTACAAGGGGGGGAGCCTCTCGTTTTTTATCTTCTTTTCGTAACTGATCTACTCGTTTCGCCAATGCCTCCACTGTATCGTGCTTGAAAAGTTCACGTAATGGGATTTTGATTTGGAACAATTCTTGTAATCGAGAAACAATTTGAGTAGCGAGTAGTGAGTGCCCACCCCGTTCAAAGAAGGAATCCTGAATACCGATATTTTCAGTTCCTAACACTTGACTCCAAACCGAGGCAATAAGCTCTTCCGATGGCGTCCGAGGTAGAACATTTAAACCTCCAATAGTTTGCTCATCAGGTGCTGGCAAGGCCTTTCGGTCAATTTTCCCATTCGGAGTAAGCGGGAAGTGTTCTAACTCTACAAGGTGCGCTGGAATCATATGATTCGGTAATTGGTTTTGTAAATACTCTCTCCACTCTTGGGTATTTCCATCACTCATTACATATGCAACCAATCGTTGATCACCTGGACGATCTTCTCTAACTAATACGACAGCCTCTTTAATAAACGAACATTTTTCTAAAGTTGCTTCAATTTCTCCTAATTCAATCCTAAAACCACGCATTTTGACTTGATGGTCCATTCTACCTATAAATTCTAAATTTCCATCAGTTAGATATCTTACTGAATCTCCTGTTCGATATAGTCGTTCCCCGAATCGATATGGATGCGAAACGAATTTTTCAGCAGTAAGATTCGGACGATTTAAGTATCCACGTGCTAAACCAGCACCACCAATATATAACTCACCCTCAATTCCTATTGATTGCAAGCGTTGATTTTGGTCTAATACATATAATTGCGTGTTCTGTATCGGCTGCCCAATAGAAACAAATTCTTGATTTGGCTGAATATCAAATGCATTCACATAAATAGTGGCTTCAGTTGGTCCATAAAAGTTGGTTAATTTCACTTGTCCACTATGATTCCATTTCTGTTGAAATCGTCTAACCAACCCTGAACTTAGTTCTTCCCCACCAGAAAATACATGGCGTATGGACGAACAATTCATGTTCAATTCAATATGATTGAAGTGATCTAAGAAAACAGATAACATCGAAGGTACAAATTGAACTATAGTAACCTGATGTTT
Source organism: Bacillus cereus group sp. N12 (assembly GCF_016483575.1). Taxonomy (NCBI): domain Bacteria; kingdom Bacillati; phylum Bacillota; class Bacilli; order Caryophanales; family Bacillaceae; genus Bacillus; species Bacillus cereus group sp. N12. The sequence goes on along the minus strand of NZ_JAEHBO010000020.1, from coordinate 32,194 downwards.
TTTAATCATTTCAGCTATAATAGAAGGATCTTTTTCTCCACCTGGAGGTAGGAAAGATACACTTGCACCAACGTGAATACCCCAAAACAACTCCCAAACAGAGACATCAAATGAGAATGGCGTTTTCTGCAAGACCACATCCTTTTCAGAAAGTGGATATTTATGTTGCATCCATTCTAGATAATTGATTACTGAATGATGCTCAATCATTACTCCCTTTGGATTCCCTGTAGATCCTGAAGTATACATAACATACGCTAAACTTCTTCCTGTTACATCACTTATACATGGGGTTGTTTCTTCTTTTTCAATTGCAGTATAATCTTTATTCATACAAATCGTTTCAACATTTTCAGATAAAAACAAATTTTTAGAATCCTCTTCCGTCACTAGTACTTCGATTCCAGCATCCTCTAATATATATTGAAGCCGACTCTCTGGATAAGTAGGATCAAGTGGAACATACGCTGCTCCTGATTTTAGAATACCTAATAACGCTATCATCATTTGTAATGAACGTTCTATATATACCCCAACCAGAGACTCTGAGCCTACACCACGCTTTTGTAAATAATGAGCTAGCTGATTCGCACGCTCCTCCAACTCTTTATAGGTAATTTGTTCATTTTCGTAAATAGCCGCGATTGCTTCCGGCGTTTTTTTAACTTGCTCCTCAAACATCGTATGAATCATGCCTTCAGCCGAATAATTTACTTGAGTATGATTCCATTCCTCTAATAACTGTATCTGTTCTTCAGCTGTTAAATGAGTAATTTCAAAGAGTTTTGAATCTAGGCACTTCGTCATCTGGATTAATATTTGCAATAAGTGATTCTGAATCCGATTTATTGTTTCTTCATTAAAATAGCTTCGATCATACATCAACTTTAAAGTAATTTTCTTACCAGGCATTACAATGAGTGTTAAAGGATAATTTGTTTGTTCCGCGCTTTTAACATCTAGTAATCTTAAATCATCATTTCTCTCACCTTGAATTGGATAATTTTCAAACACATACAAGGTATGAAATAAGGAGCTATTTCGCGGAACCTCACTCCACCCTTGAATATCTATCAATGAATTATACTCATATTGTCTTCGTTCCATTTCTTTCATCTGTATTTTACGAAGCCAATCTACTACAGATGTATTATCCGTTAATCGAATTCTAGTAGGTAATGTGTTAATAAATAGGCCTACCATATTCTCTGCTCCTATCAAATCAGTAGGACGTCCAGAGCTAGTTACGCCAAATACGATGTCACTTTCACCGCTATACCTACCCATCAAATAGGCCCATGCTCCTTGTACTAATGTATTCAATGTTAATCGACTATTTCGTACCCACTCTTGTAAATTCTCAGTGAGTTCCTCAGATACCTGATAAACACACTCTCCATAGCCCTTCTCCTGCCCTTGATCCTTTCTTTCCATCGCTAATGGCGTAGGTGCATAGAACCCTTTTAATTCTTCTTTCCAAAATTCCTCTGCTTGACTTTGATCTTGTTTATTTATCCACTGGATATATTTTTTATAAGGAAGAGATTTAGGAAGATTCAACAATTCTCCCTTTATCATCTTGAGATAAACTTCCATCACTTCACTAAACACCAATGAAACACTCCAACCATCTAGCAAAATATGATGATGTGTCCAAATAATTCTCGTTTCCCCTTCTGCTTCTTTAATCGCAGTGACTCTCATCAATGGTGCTTCATCCAATAAAAATCCTTTCCTACGATCTGCAGTCAAAAACTGGTGTAATTTCTTCTCCTTCACCTCATGCGAATGGGTACTCCAATCCTCTTGATGAATAGTAAAAGGAAGACGTTCGTAAACTGCTTGTAGAGGTTTTTCTACTTCCTCCCAAACAAATACTGAGCGCAGAACCTCATGTCGTTGAATAACATATTCCCAAGCTTTTTCAAAAGTAGCAACATCCAATTGCCCCCCAAGCAAGAAACCTACTTGTACAATATAGGAAAAAGAATATTCATCATCTTGATCGTATAAAGTATGAAACAGTATTCCTTTTTGCAAAGGTGATAAACCATATATATCAATAATGTCTCCCATTTTTACACCCTCTTCTTTGTTAATTTAAGTAATACTTTGCTCAAGCTTTCTTCCGTAAGATCCTCTGCATCAGCAAAATCTGATACCGTAAAAGCTGACTCTGTTGTTGGTTTATTTATAAGTTGGCGAAGATGCCTCAACATACCATCTGCTATTACTTGAATTTTTAATTTGGAAAACTGTTCTCTACTATACATCCAAATAAAATGTAACTTTTCATCTTTCACCATTCCGATAACATCAATTAGATGAGATGGCTTGGAATCTGGAGCATGATCTAAAAATGTAAACCCTGCCTCTTGCATAAACAAAGATTCCTTTGAAAACACCTGATCAAATTGGCCCAAATAGTTAAAGCTTATTGAAGGCTTTTGCTGATAAAACGGAAGTATTTCTTTATTCAAGTAACGTAAAATACCATAGTCTACTCCGTGATTCGGAATTCGACGCAATTGTTCTTTGACAGCCTTTAAGCCTTCAATTGGTGTTTTAGTTCCTTGAAAATTTAGATGAACAGGATAAATACTCGTAAACCAGCCCACTGTCCGCGATAAATCAATACCTTCAATCATCTCTTCTCTCCCGTGTCCTTCTAGATGAATAGAAACCGTTTGCTGATTTGTACAATCGACGATAGCTTGTCCTAATGCCGCCAATAGTACCTCATTAACCCTTGTCTTATGAGTGACTGGAACTTCGTGTAACAATGCTTGTGTTTCTTCTACTCCTAAAGTCCTCGTCACTTGATCAATCGATTCTTCTGTTGTTTCTTGTATTGGATAGTCCATTGGAATTGTCATCGTTTCTTTTTCCACTTGTTCATTCCAATAATCCTGTACTTCTTTTGAAATACCCGAATCACTGTATGTCTGGAGTCGTTCAGACCATTCTTTAAAAGATGTACTTTTCGCAGGTAAGCGAATTCCTTGACCTTGTTTCATCTGGTTATATACCACCTGTAAATCTTCCAATAGAATTCTCCACGATACTCCATCTACTACTAAATGATGAATCACCCAGAATATTCGATCATTTCCAGTCAAGTTATCCTCAAAGTAAACTACTCTCATTAACGGACCAGTAACTAAATTGAAACTAGCTTGATTAATGTTCATCTCTTCTTGTATTATTTTATTCCACTCTTTTTCATTAACTTTGTTCCGTTTTACAACATGGAGTACTGACAGCTCATCAGTTCCTTCATTTCTCTGCCTCCATGTTCCGTTTGGTAACTGCTCGTACCGAAAACGTAAAGCATCATGATGTTTGATTAAATTTAATATTGCTCCCTCTAGTAACTTCACATCCAATCTCTCTTTTACTCTTAAAAGCATTGATTGATTCCAATGCTCTGGATGTGGATGTTCTTGCTCGAAGAACCAGTACTGAATTGGAGTAAGAGGCACATCTCCTGTTACAATCCCCTGCTCCGCTTGTACTCCCTGCGTTTCTATAGCCAATTGTGCCAGCTCGGCAATAGTTGGGCATTCAAACATTTGCTTTGGAGTAAGTTTTAACCCTACTTGACTTGCTTGAGATATGATTTGAATACTGAGAATCGAGTCGCCACCAATTTCAAAGAAATTATCATAGATTCCCACCTTTTTAATACCTAATACTTGCTTCCAAATAGTAGCCAGTATCTGTTCATTACTATTCCGAGGGCCAACACATTCACTATTAATCTGCTTTTCCTCTGGCATAGGTAAGGCCTCACGATCAACTTTGCCGTTAGCTGTAAGTGGAATGGCTTCCATCGTCACATATCCCGAAGGTACCATATAGCTCGGTAGTTTCGCTTTAAGATACTCTCTCCACGCACCTACATTTCCATCTCCTACAACATAAGCTACTAATCGTTTATCACCCGGTTGATCCTCTCTTACAATTACAACTGCCTCTTTTATAGATGCATATGCATTTAAAGTAGACTCAATCTCCCCAATCTCAATTCGGAAACCACGTATTTTAACCTGATGATCAATTCTTCCACGATAATCCAGATTCCCATCTGGCAAATACCTCGCTAAGTCTCCTGTCCGGTATAATCTTGCTTTCGGATCACTACTAAATGGATGAGATATAAAGCGCTCTGCTGTTAATTCAGGTCTATTTAAATACCCACGTGCAAGCCCTGCCCCGCCAATATAAAGCTCACCATCTACACCTATAGGAACAGGTTGTTGATAAGCATCTAATATATACACTTCTAAATCTGGAATCCGTTTTCCGATATTACTTCTCGAAGCATGATGCACATCATCTAGAGTAATTGGATAATACGTAACATGAACTGTAGTTTCTGTAATTCCATACATGTTAATTAGCTGTGGTTCTTTATCCCCATATCTTTGAAACCACGGTAACAAGCTAATGGGTTCTAACGCTTCTCCGCCAAATATCACATAACGCAGCTGCAAGTTTTTATTCTTATCTTCGTGTTCACACACTCGTATTAATTGTCGAAATGCGGAAGGTGTCTGATTTAGAACTGTGACTTCTTCCTCCACCAATAATTGATAAAAATCTTTTGGCGATCGACTAATCCAGTACGGAACAACAACTAATTTTCCACCATATAATAATGCTCCCCAAATTTCCCATACTGAGAAATCAAATGCATAAGAATGAAAAAGCGTCCAAGTATCTTTTTCATTAAACTGATACCAACAATCCGTCGATTTAAATAACCGAATGACATTGTGATGCTCTATCATAACGCCCTTTGGATTCCCTGTTGATCCCGAAGTATAGATTACGTAAGCTAGATTTTGGGAATTTACATCAGAAACCGGCAAGGTCTTACTTTCTTTCCCAATCTCTTCTTGATCACGATCCAGGCAAATCGATTCAACATTTTCTGGTAACCATTTCAATTCTTTTAAACTTTCTTGCGTTACGAATAACTGAATGCTTGCATCCTCTAAAATATATTGAAGTCGCTGCTCTGGATATGTTGGATCAAGTGGAACATAAGCCCCACCAGCCTTCAAAATCCCTAAAATACCTACAATCATTTCGAGAGAACGTTCAACACACAGTCCAACTAAAGTATCAGGTCCTATTCCCTTTTTCTGCAGATAATGAGCTAACTGATTTGCACGTTCATTAAGCTCCTTATAAGTAACTTTTTCTTTTTCATACGTAACTGCAATATCGTTTGGATAACTCATTGCTTGTCGTTCGAACAATTCATGAAGAGTTTCCCGAGGTGGGAAATCCAGCTTAGGATTGTTGAACTCAACTAAACTTTTTCTTTTATCTTCATCAGAAATAATTTCGATTTCAGCTACCTTCTGCTTTGGGTTTTCAAAAGTGTTTTCCATTATCGCTAACATAACGTTAAAAAAGCGTTTTATCTCTTCCTTAGAAAATAGCTCCTCACGATAATCAATATGTACATGTAAAGAGTCTATATCAATTAGATTTTCAATATGCACTGCAAAATCTTGTACCTCTTCACGGTTTGCGATCCATAGTGAGTCACCACTTTCATCACGATCCCTATAATCAATCGTAGTTCCGAAAAGTCTCACATTGCTGTTATTCTCTTTATTAATCTGCTTTAATAATAAATCAAATGGATATTTCTGATGTCTTAATGATTTACTTTGTTTTCTGGACACCCTACCAATAAATGAAAGCACTTCTTCTTCTGGGTCAATATCCATTCTTAAAGGAACTGTACTCACCATCATTCCAATCAATTTTCGTTCCATTTTAGTCATACGGTTGCCGTAAGCCATTCCTAATGCAATATCAAGCGATGAAGTCCACCGATACATGGACAACGAGAAAGTAGCGACAAAAAGAGTATATAAACTAAATTTGTAATTTTCGGAAAACAATTCTATTTTTCTCTTCAAATGCTCCGATAATATAAACGTTTCGCGTGATGCTTTGGTACTAACTTGGTACGTATTATAGGGCTTCAATCCGGTCACAGATGGAAGTGTTTTAAATTCCTCTAACCAGAATTTTTGATCTTTTTGAAAGCGACTACTATTCAAGTATGTTTGTTCATTAGCCAGAAATTGAACATATGAATTTTTAATTTCGCCTTCCTCAGTCTCGTTATGCATTTCATAATAATGTTTTGCAATCTGCTCAGTAAATATTTGAATTGATAAACCATCCATGATAATATGATGAACATTTCCAAAGACTGCACATTCATTATCGTTTAATTTTATTAAGGCGAAATAGTATAAATTCGAATTAAATAATGTAAACGTTTCTTTTGTTTTCTGCTCAATCCATTCCTCAAGTAAATCTGAATTCTCCACATTACTGAAATCGAAAAACTCAAATTCTTGTTCTTCATGTTTAATAAAATATTGTTTAGGTTCCTGATGCCCATTTTCTTTTAATCTAATGCACAGACCGTCATTTTCACTGATAACACGATTCACAACTTGGTTTAATTTTGAATAATTCATTTTTCGATGAAGTTTAAATAAAAATCTTAAATTACATATCCCTTTATCAGAATGAATAACTTCTGTATACCATATTCTTCGCTGCGGGTGACTTAATGGAAAACATTCCTCATTGGTCATAAAAAATCTTCCCTTCAAAAATTATTTGCTCTTATAGGTTCGTGTTTATGTTTAGCCCATAAATATTTCTGCAGTGAAACTCCAATTACTCCAATGACAACAAGCCCAATCCCGCCATAAACATAGAGTTGAGTTACTCCAAACAAATGCACTAATGGGCCACTCATAGCAGGAGAAATAATTAGAACTGCGTTTGTTAAACTGCTTTGAATACCAAATACTCTTCCTACTTGATCTTGATCAGATTCTATTTGTAAAATGACTTGATTAGATACAAGCATCAGCCCACTTCCAATACCAGCGATAAAACTAATCAGATAGGCCAAAACGAAGACCGTACCGGGCGTTATCAAACCAATCCCCCCAAAACCAATTCCCATTAAAATCATGCCTCCACATACTACCCAACCATATTGAAATTGTTTTAATTTCTGAGTTAGTAATGCACCAAGTATTCCGCCAAGACCAATAATAGAAATGATATATCCCATTTTACTTTTATCATGTGGGAATAAGCTCTTAAATAAAGTCGGGAATTGTGAGTCTACTAATTGTAATACTGCCATGGCTATTGTAACGAAAATCATAGTTGATAATATTATCCGATTAGATAACACATAGCCCCACCCTTGTACCCAAGCGGCCCAAGTGCTTTGCTTTTGCTTTTCAACAAGTTCTTTCGATATAGTTTCTTTGAATTTTATTGTGGGTATCAGAACTAACGTAGCTAATAAACAACTTATAGCTCTTATAATGAGGCAGAACTCTGGCTGAAACCAACTCAGCAACATGCCCCCTATAAGTGGGCCTACTATCTTGGTACCCTGCTCTACTATTCCGTTGATACTTACTGCTTTAGTAAGCAAATCTGGGGATACAATCTGTCTTGTTAGTGTTTGTTGTGCAGGATAATAGAAAACAATAAAAATGGAACGAATCATTAATGCCACTAAGAGCCAGTGGATATTTTGTACAAATAAAAGAGCAATTGTTATTAAACCAACCATCAAATTACAGAACATCATAATTGGAATTTTTCTAAAACGATCTGCAATAACACCTGCCCATGAGCCAAAAATAATTCCAGGAAGTGCATATGCAACAGGAATCAATCCAATCATAGTAGGATCTACTTCCCATTCAAACCCAACTATAGTCATAATCGCTAACATATCAATAAAAACACCAAGCATAAGCAATGAATAGGCAGAGAAAACTTGTAAATAAACCCTATTTCCTAATAGGCCTTTTGAATCGGTAGTTTTCATAAAATGTGCTCCTTAAATTTACTAAAACGGATGTTTTGGTGTACACAATACCTCTTTTTTGCACATAATTTATAACTCTACATATATCCATCCGAAATTTAATAGTATTCAAACTTCAATAACTATAAAATTCAATATCTTTGATATTATTTATTCATTCAAATATATTTATTTTTAGTTTTTATACGTTCACTTCTGACTCTAAATAATCTTTTTCACCTATAAACGTGGATAAATTAAATGATTTCTAGTTATATCGTCATTACAACCACAGTAAAAAACGATAATATTTCATTAATTTATCTGAACAACTTTCTTTGATTTTCATATGCTACAAGCTAAAACTCTACTCAATGAAAATAATCCATTAATAGCTATCTAACCCTAAAATTTATAATAGTTAAACCATCCAAATTACACCCTCTTTTCAGAATTGTCTTTTTTTTCTATTTAAAATACTATCACACAAATTTTCTAGCTACTATCTTCATAAAGTTGAAATAATCAAATTAGAAAATTCAGATAAAAAACGAGGTAAATTTGCAATTATCTTACTCAATATTATTTTCACAAACGCTATTGAATCCTAACAAATAGTAAATCCCTCTTTTACTCTTCTCTATATTTGTATCCTATACAATAAAAATTTCTTTTTTCTTATCCTTTTCTTACAATTTCCTTACGTTCAAATCACTTCTATAATTAGATAGGTTTTATTTTAAAATCTCCAAGATAATAAATGTTTATATAATCCCACGATTTCATAGAAGATAGATTAATAACCCTGCGCCAAATCATCATGCACATCTCTGATATTTCCTTGGATTCCCCCCTCAACCTTTACCACTGTTCCAACCGGCATCAACACTTCTTCACGTTCTTATAAATAGTAATAACTAATCAACTTTTTACCTGAAAATAAATTAATATAGAAAAAGAGAGATAAGGTTAAAATACCTTTATCTCTCCTTTTCTCTCACATATTATGCGAAGGATTTTTTTGTTTTGGGGTTAATCTGTTTTCTTAGCTTGATGGCGATGGGGTCCCACCACATCGTTATCAACTTAAGAAATTAAATGTACCTCGAATCTCCCTATACGTCGCTCAAAAAGTCAGATGTAGTGTAACTGGGGAGAAACTTCTACCCTGTGGGACATCCATTGTTGTCACAAGCAATTATGGAATGAAACAAAGGATGATAGCTACAAAAACCTTACAATTGTTAAATCGAGTATTTACAGACTAATTCAGGCAACCAAAGTTGAAATCATTAACCAACTATTCTTTGAGCTACAACTTAACGAGGAACAGTTAAACAAACTCAACAAATTGCGAAAACTAGTTAAAAACGAGGAAATCTGTATAAAATCACAAACTGAAGTGGAAACAAATAACGAAAAACTAGCGTTGTTTACTTAGAACTTATCATTATTGGGTGAGAAGAAAACTACAATATAGATGGAGCGCGGTATGCCGTATGCCATGAAAGTGGCACGTACTGTGCGGATCGGGGGAAAAGTTAGAAATAACCTCAAAGACTTACCTATCGACAATCATGCAGTTATGCAAGAGCAAAATTACTGGAAAGGTCAAAAACATAAGCTTCGAAAAGAAAATAAAAAGTTATTTATTTCATTAGAACCACATTTGTTTGAAGACTGGAAGAGTTCGCATTGTATAACGAAAATCTAAATCAAACCGCATCGGAGTTAGTAATAGAGGGCTTAGACTATATCTATAAAGAGGGTATACCTGTAATGTAATCTCATGCTTTTCAGCATTTTGTAAAAATTGAAATATCACCATTTCAATAAAAACTCTTACAACAATTAGCGCTCAAACGAGGATGTTCAACAAGAAAAATGGCATATCCAGTATTAAAATTCATGTTACAGACAAAGTAAAAGAATCCAACGTTTAACGAAGGATTCTTTTACCTGGTGTTCGTTGACAAATAGCTTCACCAAAGGAATTGATTCTAGCCACTCAATTCCTTTTTTATGTTATAAAAAAGTGTTTAATTTGTAAAAAAGCATTTGCTATAGAATAACAAATGCTTTTTGTTGAACTTGAATTGATTACTTTCAGAAAGTATTTATATTGTTTGCCTTTTTCTCTTGAAAAATTGTACCCTCAATCACTAATCTTACTATAAAATATAAAAAATGTAGCGTTTTAATATAGAAAAACTTATTGGTTGTATATGGATTTTTTCTTTATAATAATGAAAGGTAGTTCCCGATTATAGATAGGCTCGCATGCTTTTCTTGTATGAGAGCCTATCTATATAAAAAGATTGGATATTTATGAGTTTTGCAACACCCTCAGTAGTAATATCGTAAAAAATTATTGTAAAATATTTTTAGAGTAGATTAATTTATGTAGCAACACTCAATAATCAATGGAGGTATTAAATGAGAGATTTTTTTGAGGAGAAATACTTAGATATAGAGCTACAAAGAGACCTGGTAAGTTTAATAAGTGAAATTAGTGAATACAAAGGAAAAATATCCGCTTATCAAGACAGAAACCCTGATATATTCAATAATTTGGAGAAAACTATCCCCCTTCATTACATAAAAAACTTTAATACTGTTTTTATGGATATAAACGTTCCGAATAAAAGGTTAAAAGAACTGATTTTGAACGAAATGTTACCCAAAACAATAGAAGAAGATGCCGTATATTGTTATTATCAAGCAATGTCTCTTGTGCAAAAAAAGTTCCATAATCTACCCGTTAACTCAGAGACAATACAAGAATTACATTTTCAATTAATCCATTATATTACTTCTGACTGTGCAATGTGGCGTAAAAAACAATTTATTGTCCCAGGTGTTCCTGAATATGGGATGCATTCCAGTAGCTATCGTCCAGTAGCTCGGGAACTTATTCCCCAATCTGTAAAACTATTATGTGAGCAATATAATACATTAGTGAAGAATAAGGAGTTTCATTCACTTATATTAATAGCTCAATTTATATTGAATTTTTATTGTATTCTCCCTTTTGACCAGGGAAATCGAAGACTCGCATTCATATTGATACAATTACTATTAATGAAGAGTGAACATACATTTATAAGGTATGTATGTTTAGATAAATATATAAAGAAACATGAATCAAAATACTATGATTCAATCTTTAAATCTTCAGTTAATTGGTACTGTCGTGGGCATAATATTAGTTTTTGGATAAAAATATTCTTAACAATTATATTAGAAGCATATCAGGATTTGCATCTAACAGTTCAGGATTCTATATGTAGGGATACTAAAATTGAGCGAATTAAAAATTATATAATTAGGCAAAAAAAACCTTTTACTAAAGAAAATATTCGTGACGTTTATCCAGATATTGCCGAAAGTACAATCAGTAAAGCATTAGCTTCCTTCCAGTCTCTTGGTCTTATAAAGCTAGCTTCACGAGGAAGAAATGCTCAATGGACACGGGTTTAATTCCTTTTTTTACGATTATCAAAAATTTATCGGCCAAAGAAAAATGTAATTCATTTATGACCATATAGTTCAAAGGAGGCTTAAATCCTGAGTAATAGATCACTTTCAGAAAAGAAAATGAGAAAAATCATAGATAGGATATTTGAAAGGTAATACAATTCAAGAAAGATAGTTTTGTGATAGCCGTTGGCTATTACTTTTGTTTTTTTAGTTATCGAGGTGTATCTGAGGTCCTCAAAGAATCTGAAGATTTCATATTCATCCAAAAACGATTATGCGTTGGGTCCATGAATATGGTAATTTGATCTATCAAATCTGGAAGAAGAAAAATAGAAAGATTCAATCATTCTAGAAATTAGATGCAATTTATATAAAAGTGAAAGGAAAATGTTGTTATTTATATCATAAAATCTTTAATAATGGATGTATATTGGATATTCAACTTCAAAAAACTAGAGATCATCAGACAGCCTATGCCTTTATGAAAAGATTGGTGAAGGCTTTTGGAGAGCCAACGGTTCTCAAAACAGACAAGGCCCCAGTACTACTTTGCGCATTTAACAAATTAAAAGTACAAGGTTTTTATAAACAACTCATTGCACAGTCAAACATTTGAACAATCTCGTCGAACAAGACTATAGACATGTAAAAAGACGTTGAAACAGTTCATGCTCTAGATACACGAAAACGAAGTTTGCAACAACCAAACTTCGTTTTTTTCGACGTATAATGAACTATATCAATTACTAACGATTGTTTGAACTACTCACCACTTAACGTCCTTACGGACTTTTTGAAGTGGGAGATTCCTGCTAAGATAACCGATGTATCCACCGGTTATCTTAGCAGGCTCTATCCGTAGTCCCTACGGTGAGAACACAAGTATCTTGTACATTGACGCACCACACTCCCTACTTTAGCTTGGTTTTCGCAACTTCGGCAAGCATGGGGCGATAGAACGTTGAAGATTTTACGGTTGGAGCGTTTTTCTGCAACCAACCTCATATCTTCAGTTTTCGAAGAGCAATCTGTACAAGTAAATGATAGCAAACATGTTGGCATATGCCAACCGACGTTCTTCTTCCATACAAAAGCAGACAATTTACTGAATATTGACTATTCCCCCCCATCTTTCGTTTCCTGGATTGCTTCAATTACATTGTATGGTTCTGGTGCAAAAATTTTAATAGATGTGTAAGTAATCTCTAAAACTTCAACATACTGACCCTATTACTCAAAAAAAGATATTTGATTGGTCTGGAAAAGAAACGCGCATTCAAATATATGCATTACCAGCTGATAATATTTTGTTAACGATACAATCCCAATTCTCACAATTTGGTAAAGATGATGAAGAAACGTTTTTATCCATTTCTAATGCAACAATTCCATTAGAATTATATACGCCTTATTCTCTTTTATTTTTGTTGTTTATTTACAAATTGATAAAAATTTCTGCATATTGTTTTTTTAGCTTCTTAAATTATTTTCATTCTCGATATCAATATTGGATAGTATCAAATTGGTATCATCTTTTGACAATTTTATTTTGCTTTTAGACCTCACCATACTATTTCGGAAAAATTGTACGTTAAGGATTACAAACCTTTATCATTACAGTGTTTTTTTAGATGAGTATATGTTCATAAAGATAAAATACTAAGTTTAATTGAACACTGATTTATATACACACTTTATGAACACGATTATAGCTAAAAAACGTTGATATTATTGAGTTTTATCGCCTGTCCATAAACATAGATTTTCTGGACAGATGTCTCTTAATGTACAGAAAACGCTTAAAATGTGTCCGATTGTATAATTTTCCCAATACGGCACGGGGTACAAGCTTAGATACGTGTAAAAATTGGTCACAGGTTAAATTTTATTCCCCAACATAATTTAAGAGTATTTATTTTTACATTTTGGAAAGATAAGCACATTCAAAAATATTGTAGAATTTATGACAATTAACGTTGGATTTCTTAATTCATATATATCTTTTTATTATAAATATGACATTACCAAAAAAAATATATATATTTCAAATGGTATATATATAACAAAACATAAAAAAACTAGTCACTATTGTCTTATAGTGGGTAATTAATCATAAAATTGCGTATTTTCTGACGTTTATATATTCTAATAGGGGGTATCTTTTTCCATCCCCCGAAAAAGGAGAATAAGAAAGAATCTAGTTAATATCTATTGCTATTCCCTTTATAAAAATAGTAATTGTAACAGACTTAATCTAGAATCTCTCTTTAAAAAATAAGAAAAGGAGGAGTTCAAGTGAAAAAAACTTTAGTTACAGGATTAATGGTTACAGCAATATTAGCAAGTCCTTCCAACTATGTAAGTGCTTATGCGGAGAGGGTGCAGTCTAAATCAGAGCCCACATATGTACAAAATGTCAAAAATGCGAATACATTATCACATTCAATTAGAACGTTAGGTTCACAATCACCTTTAGCGCAAGCATATGGATTAATTATTTTACAGCAACCAACCATTAAAGGGACTGGTATGAGCAGTTTAACGAATCACCAAGAATTTGTAAAAAATCATGTTCGCGAATGGTTAGATGAATATAATCCTAAGTTAGTTGATTTAAATCAAGATATGCAGCGTTTTAGTACAAGATTCAATGGTTATTATGGTACACTATATGATTTAGCGGAAACGGTAAATACAGATGCGGAAACAAAAGTGAGTTTTGTAAATGCTTTTAATAGACTACAAAAGGACGTACAAACTATCCAAGATAGTATGAACCAAACCTTATTGCAGCTAAATCGTTTTAATGATTTATTGCTTCAAGATAACAAAGGGTTTTCTGAAAAAGCAAAAATAGCAATTCAATCCTTAGAGGGGTCAGATGGAACTGTTACACAGCTAAGAGCTGATATTAAAAGACTTCAAGAAGAGATACTGGTAGAACTCGCAAAAATTTTAAATAGACCAAATGAAGTTCGTAACGGCGTTATAAATATTGGGAAGCAAGTCTTTACGATTGCGGGCGGAGCAGCTCAGACTCAAACTATAGATTTTATCTCTATTTCATCTCTTGGTGGTGGAATTTTAGATCTTTTCGACAGCCAAACAGCTGCTTCTGCTAGGATCATTGAGCAGAAACAAAAAGAATTACTACCACTAATTCAGCAGTTAGCAGAAACCCAAATTCAAGTGACTGAAATGACTTTTATTGAGGATCAAATGAATGGGTTTACTGAGATGATTAAGAGGCAAATTACTACTTTTGAATATTTGATGAATGATTGGAAAGCGCTAAATGATACAATGATCCAAATCCAACTCAATCTGAGTGCAGGGGCACACATGGATAGTGTTGGATTGCAAAATCAATTAATTCAGCTCAAAGAATTCAGTGATGAACTGTATTTGCAAACAAAAAAGTTTGAAAATTTCATTTCAAATGTAACAATAAATTAAGTTTAAGTAAAGAGTGAAATATGACTATACTGAAAGTTAAAGGAGAAGACAAAAATGAAAAAAAAGCCTTATAAAGTAATGGCTTTATCCGCATTAATAACGGTAATGGCAGCAGGTAGTATCATGCCAACATATGCTTCTGCAGCGGAAAGCACGGCAAAATCAACTCCTATTCACGCTAAAACAGGTACAACGGATGAGTACCCGGATTATTCATTAGGACCAGAGGGTCTTAAAGAGGCAATAACAAATACAGGGTCAAATGCTTTAGTAATGGACCTTTATGCTCTAACAATCCTTAAACAAGCAAATGCTAATTTCAATGGGCTCAATTCAATTGATGTATCTTTACGAACGAAAATAATTAATGATCAAAATATTGCCAGAATAAATGCAGGGCAATGGTTAGATAAACTTAAACCGCAAATGATTTCAACGAATCAAAACATTATTAATTATAATACTAAATTTCAAAATTACTATAATACGTTAATCGAAGCTGTAAAAAATAAGGACAAGGAAACATTATCAAATGGACTTACAAGGCTAAATAATGATGTTGTAGCAAATAAGGCGGAAGTGGACGAATTATTAGGAGAACTGCGAGAATTCCGAAAGAAAATGGCAACAGATACGCAAAACTTTAAACAAGATGCAAATCAAATAACGTCTATTTTAGCAAGTCAAGATGCTGGAATTCCGCTGTTGCAAAATCAACTCACAACGTATCATGCTACAATTGCTGAATATAATAAACTGCTTATTGCCTCAGCAGTTGCAACGGCTCTAGGCCCACTTGCTATTATAGGCGGAGCAGTTCTAATTGGTACTGGTTTAGGAGCTAAACTAGGAGTGGTGTTCATTGTAGGTGGTTTAGGAGCAACAGCAGGAGGTATAGCGGGAATTGTTATAGCAAAGCAAGAGATGGATAAGGCTCAGGAAGAGATTAAGAATATAACAGGACAAATAACCCAGGCTCAATTAGAAGTAGCTGGTTTAACCAATCTAAAAGAGCAAACTGAATCCTTAACAGAGACTATTGATATAGCAATTACTGCACTACAAAATCTTTCAACCA
The DNA here is from genome assembly GCF_016483575.1 of Bacillus cereus group sp. N12. Lineage (NCBI taxonomy): Bacteria > Bacillati > Bacillota > Bacilli > Caryophanales > Bacillaceae > Bacillus > Bacillus cereus group sp. N12. The sequence goes on along the minus strand of NZ_JAEHBO010000020.1, from coordinate 16,298 downwards.
AATGGGATGTAGTTGGATCAAAATATAAATCTTTACTTAAAAATATTGCAGTTATGGACCCTAACGATCTATTTTTCATAAAAGAGGATCTCGATGTGGCTAAAGATAGTTGGAAAGAAGTTAGAGATACTGCTGCAAATCTTTATGAAACTGATATTAAATTAGTAGATACAAAATAATCAATTGATTTTATGTGATAAGGGTTCCCTGTTCCAACTTGAGCAGGGAACTTCCTCAATGCTCACAAAAAGAAACGAATTCTTAAAAAGCGTAGGTGGGATAATATGAATAAGAAATTGTACAAGAAATTCTTATTATCAATGATGATTGCTGGAATGGTAACAAGTAATATAGTACCACTTCATACTTTCGCGGCAGAACAAAAAGTCCATACAACAATATCGCAAGAAACCATTCATAATTATTCACTGGGTCCTGAGGGCTTTCAAGATGTACTGGCACCAGCAATGTCTAATGTACTTGTTATGGATTCATATGCCAAAACAATACGTAATCAACAAGAGACAGACCTTAGTGGTATAAGTTCTCTTAATAGTTATTTACGAGCAAACATGTTGAAGCACCAGGACGATGCAAAAAAAAACGCGACCTATTGGTTAGATAATCTTAAACCACGTATTATGAATACGAATCAAAACATTGTAAATTATAATGATACATTTCAAAAGCACTATAGTATTTTACTAGCTGCAATAGATCAAAAAGATACTGAAAAATTGAAAACTGAGCTCGAAAAATTGTATCAAAGTATATTGACTAATAAAAGTGAAGTTAACGAGCTATTAGAACAGCTGAAAACATTCCGAAATAAAATGACAACAGATACGCAAAACTTTAAACAAGATACAAATCAATTAACGACTATTTTAGCTAGTACAACTGCAGGTATTCCATATTTAGAACAGCGAATTAATGGGTATAATGAGTCTATCAAAAAAAGCAATGATCAAATTATTGCAGGTTCAGTACTTTGCGCGACGTTAATAACGTGTATCATTGGTGGACCGCTGATTGCAACAGCAAAAAGTAATATTGCATCTGCTGAGCGAGAAATAGAAATTTTAAAGGCACAAATTTCTGGGGCACAAGCAGAAATAGCTATTATAACTGATGCAAAAAATAAGACTACGAATATGGCGGAAACAATTGACACAGCTATTACTTCTATACAGAAAATGTCTAATAGTTGGGATACTGTAGCAGCAAAATATAATAATTTAGTAAAAAATATCTCATTCATTAGCCCAGAAGAATTTGCTTTTATAAAAGCAGATCTTAATACAGCAAAAGATAGCTGGCAAGATCTTAAGAATTATGCTGATAAATTATATGAATCGGTGAAAATTGCGGAGAAAGAAGAGCAGGATCTGATAGATCGACTTCGTCCGTCAAGTGTTCAATATTTCTACAAACCGATACACAATGCCTATACATTTGAAATAAGAACGGGAGCAAATGCACCAAATGCGTCCTATAAAGTTATGAATTTAACAAAACGGACTACTCATAATATGTGGAGCGGAGGACCAAATGCAAGCATGTGGATTGACCAGCTTCCATTAAACTTAAAAGACCAATATGCGGTAATAGCAACGGTCAATGGAATGGATTATGTCATATATAAAGAAGTAGGAGAAAACATTCCTGGAGCTAATTTGAATGGTACCTATCAACTATTTTCTGCGTTAAATAATAGTAGCGTTATAGATATGGATCGATCAACGAATAATGTTACCTTATGGAGCAATAACGGCGGTAATCATCAAAAATGGAAGTTAGTATATGATTCAAATAAAAAGGCCTATCAAATTAAAAGTGTAACAAATCAAAATTTAATATTAGCTTGGAATGACTATCAAGGTTCTAACAATGTTTTTGCTACACCTAACCAATACTATGAAGAGCATTATTGGATAGTTGAAGATGCAGGAAATGGATATTTTTATTTAAAAAATAAGAAAAACTCTAGGTATTTAGATGTAACTGGTTCTGGTACTAAGGATGGAACAAATGTTATAGTATATCCATTTACAGCTAGTAATAATCAAAAATTTAAATTACAGAGACTAAATTAAATTATAGGATTCTGGTAGAAAAAAATTTCATCTTGAATTTCAATTGTTGTAAAATAGGGCATCTCTCCTACTTCGGAAAGATGCCTCTTTTCTATTCTAACGAATTTTGGGATACAGCTGCATGCCCATCAACTTAAGAATTTTTAAAAAAGGCGTTATTCTTTCTTAATAATATAAATGAGAAAGGGTGCCGTTTTTTAGATTCTGTTGCAAAAATAGTGGAATATGAAAGAAGGGTAAAAGATTCCTAACGGTATTGAACGTTATGCTGTTAAACCAAAGAGTTCATTGATAAGATATATCTGCCTTTGGACAGGCTTCCCCCCTTGGAGAGTTTGTCCTTTTTTGACCATATTTGTGAAATTACCAATGTTTCAAGAGCTGCTTTATATAGAATACTACAAAACAAAACATAATAAAAAATACCCGCCCAAATTGGAAACTTTCAGGTGTGGCGGGTTATTCCTTGAATCGTTTCTATACCCCAGTTTAACATTTTGTATGTTTTGTAAAACTATTTTTCTTTCGGAAGTACAATTCTTTTATACAATTGAACTGTAATCAAGTAGTAAATTAAGTAAATCACTACGAAAATGACAAGTGGCAACCAAATTCGGAAATACGGATCAATCAAAAGCGGACCGAACATGTTCATACCAACTAATATATGAGCAATACCCACAATTGCCGGTACTAAGAATATGAAGAATAACTCTTTATAAATCGATTGTGTTAATAACCCCTGGCGGACACCGATTTTACGAAGCATTTGATAACGCGTGCTGTCTTTCGATGCACCAGATAGAATTTTAAACATTAGGCAACTTGCCATCATTGCTAAGAACGCAATTCCAACGAAGAAGCCCATGAACATGAATCCACTGGCCATACTATGACTCAGATTATACATTTGATACGTACTACCTAATTCTTCCGCTTTCACATTTTTATATTTCGCTAACTGTAATTCATCAAGTTTTTTCCATTCTTTCAAATGTGCTCCAAAATCATCTGTTTTTCCAATAAAAACAGTATTTTCTTTATACTTCATACTATCGTATATGCTTTGGTCTATAATTTTTATTTCATGATCAGGATACATATAAGTTGGCTGGATTGTGAAGAAAGCTTCTTTCCATTGTTTTGTTTTCGTATCATCGTTATACAGTTTATACAGTTGTTTTGGCAATGTAAATGCATCCTTGGGAAATTCTTCTGAAACTTTCGTCATCTTCCTATTGTCACTATCTTGTGCTAAAGGACGATTTTTCTCTACATCTTCTTTTATATAATACACATACTGATTATCTACTTTGTAGCGATATTCAAACTTCTCCTGAAATAAGATGCCACTCAAAATTTTCTTTTCTTCCGCTGTTGGATTATGAACGACTGAATCGTAAACTTTTTCTTTATCAGTCGTCTTTAGAACGTTATTTTTAAATGCCATACCACACGCAATTCCACCAGCGCCAAGAGCCACTAGGATTGCTACCGTTGCAAGCACCCGTGTTAAGCTATTAATTCGGAAATTCAATTGTGCAAAAGTAAAAGCATTTAGCCCTTTTTCACGACGTTTTTTATTACTCTTTATCTTGTTGAGCATAACTGGGAGAAGTGATCCAAATAACATGTAAGTACCGACTGTTGCTGTGATTAATCCAATACCCATGAATTTAGGTACGGTTAATAGCTCTTTTTCCTGTAAATATGCTATATGGATCAGTGATGCATACCCAATACCTAGCAAAATCAGACCAAGAAATGCAACTACACCTGTCATTTTTCCTTTTACAGCGATACGCTCTGTTTTTGCATCTGCATGTACAAGTTGTAATACAGAAATGCGAGATAATTTCATACTATTCATAATTGCTGATACTATAAATAGTGCAAAGAAAAAGAGGCAAGTAACAGTCATAGATGGAATATAAAATGCTTTATAATCTTCACCAGAAAATTCCAACTGCTTCATTAATAACTGACCAATACCTTCTGCAAGCCCTACACTAACTGCGATTCCGATTGCAAGAGATGCGGCACCTATTACAATTGTTTCGATAAACATAAGTAAGGCAACTTTATGCTTTTTTGCCCCTAACATCATGTACATACCAAATTCTTTTTGTCGAAGAGATAATAAGAAATAATTTGCATATAAAATATAGAAAAACGTTACAATCGCTAATAAAAAGGAACCGATTTGGAATGCAATTGCAACCATATCAGCATGTGGATTGGATTCAAGGAACGCTTTATTTAGTGATAACGTTTGAAACATATAAAAAGTAGAAATAGATACGATAAGACCAACAAGTAAGACAATATAGTCTTGCAACTTACTTTTTAGACCAGACATGGAAAGCTTAAATAACATGATTGAACTTCCTTCCTTACGCTTTTTGTGTACCTAAGTTTGCAAGCACGTCTAAAATTTCTTTATAGAACTCTTCACGTGTACCACCGCGATAAATTTCTTTATATAGCTCACCATCTTGAATGAATAAAATACGCTGACAGTAACTTGCACTATATGGATCATGAGTAACCATCATAATAGATACGCCTTGCTCTTTATTTAAGTTTGTCATTGCATCCAGTAAACTCGTTGCATTTTTAGAATCAAGAGCTCCTGTTGGCTCGTCCCCTAAAATAATTGCTGGTTCATGGACTAAAGCGCGCGCTGCTGCTGAACGTTGTTTTTGTCCACCAGATACTTCAGATGGATACTTTTGAAGTATTGCTGAAATGCCTAACATATCAGCTACTTTTTCTACTTTTGGTCCAATATTTCGTGATGGGACACCTTGAAGTGAAAGCGGAAGTGCGATGTTTTCGTAAATAGATAAGTTCTCTAATAAATTAAAGTCTTGGAAAATGAATCCTAACTTTTGCGAACGGAAATCAGAAAGCTCACCTTGCTTCATTTTCGTAATATCCGTTCCGGCAATTTCAACAACGCCGCCTGTCGCCTTATCAAGCGTTGAAATTACATTTAACAATGTTGTTTTACCAGAACCAGAAGGTCCCATAATACCAACGAACTCACCTTCTTGAATTGAGAATGAAACACCTTTTAATGCGTGTGATTGGTTCTCACCTTTTTTACCATATACTTTTTGAACGTTTTTCACGTCCACAACTGGTTTCGTCATATATATCCTCCTACATTTGTTTTTCCATTACCTATTTTGCGTTTTTGGGAGATGAACTGCAATTGATTTATATAACAGTAACCTTACATTTTCGTAAGAATCCATTCATTCGGTAATGAGTTCTGTGGTATATAAGATAGAAAGAAAAAAACTTTATCTAAAGTTTTTTTAGAGGGTATTCCAATTTATTGAAACGCATAAATATATTTATTTTAAATGTTAAAGTCTGTGTTTGTTCACAGCATTTTTGTTGTAACAATGAAGAAAAAATACCTTGTAAAAACAAAAAAGCCTTTGTATTTAAGCGTTTGTTTAAGCGCTCAGGGCTGAGTACAGTACCAGTGCTGTATGGAGTTGGAGCGCTTGCTATTCGTTGCCTGATCCAAAATCCTATAAAACATCGATAAAATAAATAACCCGTTCCTTAACGTACAGGGAACGGGTTAAATGTGTCAAAATTATGTCTAAACGTACGATTTTTCCGAAATGATATAGTGCCGCATGCCCATCAACTTAAGAATCCTCCCTACTTCGTCATAAAGTTTTTATGTCTAAAGATAAAATAAAAAAGCCTTACCACTCAAATGTTTTAAAGTTAATGATATCGGCTTAATTTATAAATTATAAACTACTATTGATGAACCGTCACAATTACTCCGTCCATATTGTTCCCTGAAATTTCATAATGCTGATTTATCGGGACACTAATGGTCGTATTGTTTGAAAATTTATAATAAGAAACTTTATACTCTTTCCCCTCAACATTAGTTGAAATCTCCTTTTTTTCCTTCAAGAAATCTAAGTATTCTTCTAAAGTAAATTTCTTTTCTTGCATGATTGCGCTATGAGGCAAACCGACGTAACGTATATGCCATGGCTCATATTGAATGCCTGTAATGTTACTTTTATTTTTGGGGTAGCGTAACACAAAACCGTGCTTCCACATATTTTCTTCAATCCATTTTCCTTCAGGAGCTTTCTCCATTTTATCTTGAGTTGATCCAACGTCCAGTGATAACCCTAAATTATGTTCACTATATCCTGGTTGGAGTGCATAATCAGAGCCCATTTCTTCATATAGCTGTCTTTGCTCTTGAAAATCCCGATAGCCACTACTAATCAAAAAATAATTAACACCTTCTTTTCCTGCCGCATCTATAACGTTCAAAAACTTTTTCACAATATCCTTTGATAAGCGAATATTTCTATCCAATACACCATAGCCTCTTACTAATTCACTATTTTGAGCTACATTTATAATATCAGACCTAACACTATCTTTTTTAACTGAATAATCTTTGTTAACTAATAATAAATCCCCTTTATAAATTTGTTCTTCTGTAACCTCTATCTTTTTAGTATTTGCAGCTTTTTCCTTATCATCTTTTTCTGCAATTTTAACAACGATCTCCTTTTGAAATAATGGTGATATATAAAAGCCTACGCAGACTATACATAATATAAAAAAAGAAATAAATACCCACTTTTTCATTTCTAGTTCCTCCTTAACGCAACTTACGTATAGAATACAAAAAACTATTAAAATAAAAAGTGGGGTAAAGTTTAAATTTTTATTAAATTGCTTTGCTCTCCTCTTTTGGCAATCTCACTTCAAATGTTGTTCTAATTACATTGCTTTCAGCAGAAATCGTACCATTATGCTGCTCGACAATATTTTTTGCAATAAATAACCCAAGACCTGTACCACCTTTCTGCTCCGTTCTAGCTTTATCACCTGTATAAAACACATCAAAAAGATATGGTAAATCCTCTTCTGGAATGCTACCTCCGTAATTTATAATTTGTACAACTACCTGATCACTCTCAATATATCCGTTCACATCAACAAACTTTCCATCATACCCATAGCGAATCGCATTCGTTAAAAGATTTTCAAATACTCGGGCTAATAAATTCCCGTCACCGTTAATAGGTAAATGAGGATCCATATTCAATCTCGCCTCTAATTTCTTTTTTTCTAATAACGGATACAATTCTTCATCTAACTGTATAATCAATTCACTTATATCAATCGGCCATTTTTCAAGCTGCAACATCCCATAATTCATTCTCGTAATTTCAAATAATTCATCAATCAAATTTTCCAGTCTTTCGGATTTCGTAAAAGCAATTGTGGAAAAATGTTTAATTTGTTCCTTCGTCAAATTCTCATCTTTAAGAATTAAATCTAAATAACCTAAAACGGATGTTAACGGCGTTCTTAAATCGTGAGCTAAGTTAACAATAAGCTGATCCTTACTATTTTCCGCAAAATCTCCTCGTTCAACTGCTTCTTTTAATTTCTCACTCGCTACATTAATTTCGCGGGCGATATAACCAAACTCATCATTGGATGAAACACGAACTTGATTTGTAAAATCACCGTTTGCAAGATGATGAATCCCATTAGAAATCTCATCAAAATATTTTAAATACGGTCTAGTAAGGAAGAAGAAAAACATAATGGATAGAGGGATAAGTATAATTAAAAAGAAATTAATATCCCCAATTTTCCTTATCATTGAACGAACTTGAGCTAAGGGATCCTCATAACGAACTGCTAATTTATAATAGAGCCGTAATCCCTCATACATCATATACGTTACGCCAGCAGCTAATATCATGCTTAACGCAAATAGCATAACCATCTCTGAACGAAAACCTCTCATCTTTTTAGCCATTGAAAGTATACCCTACCCCCCAAACTGTTTTTATTAACTTATTCTTTCTTTTATCTTCCCCAAGCTTCTTCCGCAACGTACGAATGTGTACCATAACTGTATTCCCACCTTCATAATAATCATCTGCCCATACTTGCTGAAATATATTTTCCACACTGCACACTTTCTTCGGATGACTCGCTAATAAGTATAAAATATCAAATTCCTTTGGCGTTAACCCAATTTGTTCTCCGTACACATTTACTGATCTTTGCTCACGGTCAATAACAACTCCGCCTACTTCTAAAGCGGATTTATTCTCCACTACTTTCGGCTGATTTAACGTAAGAAATCGGCGTAGTTGTGCATTTACACGCGCAACTAATTCAATTGGGGTGAAAGGTTTCGTCATATAATCGTCCGCGCCTAGTACAAGACCTGTCACTTTGTCAAAATCAGACGTTTTCGCACTTAAGAAAATGATTGGCATATGATGTTTCGCACGAATCTGCCTTGTCACTTCATATCCATCCATTTTTGGCATCATAATATCTAACACAACTAAGTCGATTGACTGAGACTGAATAACTCGAATCGCCTCTTCCCCATCAGCCGCTTTCACAACATGATACCCTTCTTTTTCTAAATGTATCGCAATTAAATCAGCAATTTCCGCTTCGTCATCAGTTATTAAAATTGAAATTCGATTCATTTTACCCTGCTCCTATATCATTTCGTTTCTATTCTATTGGCGTTCTAAAAAATTTGCTCATTATATATTTTCATACACCTGATTTTATAATAGTCCACTCTGCTTGTATAATAGGGAGATTCAGTTGAGATACGTGTAAAACTAGATCATAGTACTAGGGAATCTAACTTCCAGTTAGTGATTTCATCATAAATGCCCTTTAGCTTAAGCTATTTTAATACCCAAAATCACTTGAAAATCTTTATTTTTTCTATACAAGCTAAATTAGAAAGGATGGCATTTTTTTATCTGTCTGTTTCTATATCTAACGAGATTTTGCTAAAAATATTAGTTTTGTGTAACGGACCAGTAAGTATCAAGTAAAAGATTTAGTCGCCTTATGTTTATGAGTGAACTGAAATGTCGCTACAACTTCTATAACCCCATTATTTAACTGTTTATGCAAAAAAGAATCCACATGTAGTATGTAAGGAGATTAACTTATGGGTTATTTACAAATAGTAGATGGGGAATATTTGACGCTTCCATAAATAAAAAAGAATCTAGTTTAAATTAGATTCTCAATGTATCTAGTACATTATCTTTTTCTTCTTTATTAATACCAATGTATCTTAGTGTAATTTGTGGTGTACTATGATTCAATATCTCTTGTAACATATCAATATCTTTTGTTTGCTTGCAAAACCAATATCCAAATGTTTTACGCATGGTATAAGTTCCTAAAGATTCAACTCTTTGCTTAATATATTTTAGTTAGATTACTACCGTAACCTAACTAAAATATATAAATTATAGAAAAAATAGGTATTGAGAAAATGTAATTTCTTAGGAATCTGAAATTTGTTTATTCGTGAATTATGGCATAAACTTGCATTTTAATTTTAGATGGTGTAATTGTTACAATAATACATTTTAAAAAAGCACCGATTCATTAAATACTCTAAATTGGGTCACCATACATGTCCATCAATTTATTTTGTCTCCGTTCTTAAGTTTTGTGGAATGCCATCAGCCCCCTATTTCAGTGGATTCCATAATGCCAAAGCGAATATCCAATTTGGGTCACCATTTCCTTGATGATTTTGAATAGCTTCATACACTTTCCCTTGATGTTCTACTTTGTCTCCCTTTGTATACGCCTTCTTTGGATCCCATTTCTCATAAGATGTATTTTGATCTTTTGTTTTTACCGGAAGAATGTTACTTTGAAATGATGTATTTCCAGCTGCATCTACGGCCTTCACTGCATATTTATATTCCTTATTAACTGTTAAGTTTTGATCAGTAAACGTCGTTCCTTGTACCGTTTGAATCAATTGTCCATCACGTAATACCTGATATTCTTTTACACCTACATTATCTGTAGAAGGATTCCATTTTAGCTCTACACTGTTAGAAGTAAGGTTGCTTGCATATAATCCTTGTGGCTGTGTGGGAGCTTCCGTATCTGGTTTCGGATTAACAATTTGATTTACTTTCTTTAAGCCTTCCTTTGTAACTTCATAAATTGCTTTTTTATCAAAGTTTTCACGTTTATTATTCTCTAAATTTATTAATGTTGCCCTCTCTCTGCCTTCTAGATGTGTAAGTTCAATAAAATCGCCGATCTTTACTGCAACTTTTTGTGTTTCAGCATTTTGCTGTTTATTCCCATAAACCTCTTTGTTATATACCACTTTACCTGATGTGTTTTGCACTTTAATACTTGCATATGTACTATCAAAGTAGTTATGTGGTACACCTGCTTTTAGATCAATTTGCATTTCTTCTGTTGATTTATTTAAATTTACTTTCGCAAATTCAAAATCGCCAATTCCTTTCAGTGACCATGCAAATTGGTCTCCTTCTAAGATACCATCTCTAATTGGTACATGGTCTTTTATTTGAGTAATAAGATCCATCATCGGTCGCGGTTCATTCGCAAAGACGGAAATGATACTGTTATTTAATTCTTTCCACTCAGCATCTGTTACATTTGGATTTTGTAACATAAGGGAAACGTAATCATTCCATACTAAAAAATTGATTGGTAAAATATTGGTGGATATTTTATAAATTGCAATTTTATTATCTGTTGAAGTCATCGCTTTCGCTAACCAGCGTAATCGCTCTGATTGATCTAGTTTTACTGGGTCACGTTCAGCATTTTCAAATAGTAGCATATACGGCACTTGATTTGTCGGGCTATTATCTGACCAAGGAATAACAGTTGCATCATGACGGCTCGACTGACCCCATCCAGATATATCATATCCTAAATTCCAAGAAGATGGCTTGTTATTCCATATAAGTGCACAATGTCCAGGTTGTCCAACAGGCATAGCTGCCACTCCAAATGCTTGGCTTACTTGCGTACCAAACTTCGAAATATTACCGCATACCCCGCCAAATCTATAAATGGAAGAAAGATTCCAACCTAAACCGTAGAATGCATCATTTCCAGCTTGAATGCTAACTCCATCTTTGTTATGGGTTACATAATCAATCAAATATGCACTTTCCCCTACCTTATCTTGGTTTTTAAGTTCTGGATGTTCCGTATTAATCATATTTCTTGCCCAAGTTAAATCTTCTTCTGGTGACCAAGTATTCACTACTAATCTTAAATGCCAAACATCATATGTTCTAAAGCAAGGAAGTAACTCATTATTTTGATCTGCTGATTTATAATGTTGGTACCTTGTTAATGGATTAATAGGCTGATTGTTTGTCCAATATTTTATAGGTTCAGCATGAGCTAACGATGTAGCTACCGCTAATTTCAAATACAACCCTTCGTGAGAATCTGCATCCGCATTCCAGATTGTATTCCATATCTCAAGTGCATTTACAGGATTTTTTCCCGTTGGACTACCACCTTCAAGATAGGTATTCAACACGCTTGTATTTTTCATAGCCCAGCTAAGAAATTTCTGATGGTCAGCATCTTTTTTTGCAAATGCATCCATTGTTGTAGCACCTGATTGTGATATAAATTGCCACTGAGCCAAAGCTGCTGCAAATACTGGGTCTGCAAGCTTCTTTTTCAAGTTTCCTTCAGTCATACCCCCAACATTTCCATTTAAATATGCTGTGAGATTTTTCAAATGGGCTTCAAAATTACCATTTGCAATGGCTTGATCTGTCTGTTGATTCAATGTTTCTAAAGTGAATGTTTCTTGATTGAATGACATTGTTTCAGCTGAAACCTTTGTATGCGGAATCGTAGCAATACTTCCTAAAATAATAGGCATAGTTAATAATAAAGATGAAATCCTTCTCAAAATAATTTCTCCTTTTTTGTTTTTGACTTTTGACTGTTGCATGATTCTCATTTATATAAAATAATTCCCATGCCATCAACTTAAAAATTTAAAATAAGCGGGCTCCATAACGATAAAACAAATAGCCAATTCGGGTCACCCTTTCCTTGATGATTTTGAACAGCTTCATACACTTTCCCTTGATGTTCTACTTTATCTCCCTTTGTATATGCCTTCTTCGGATCCCATTTTTCATAAGATACATTTTGATCTTTTGTTTTTACCGGAAGAATGTTACTTTGAATTGATGTATTTCCAGCTGCATCTACAGCCTTCACTGTATATTTATATTCCTTACTAGCTGTTAAGTTCTGATCAGTAAATGTTGCTCCTTGTACCGTTTGAATCCATTTTCCATCACGTAATACCTGATATTCTTTTATACCTACATTATCTGTAGAAGGATTCCATTTTAGCTCTACACTGTTAGCGGTTACCATCACTAAATTTTGTGTTTTTCGTTTCTATCACCTTTTCATAATATCCCTCCGCTATATTTCTAGATACTTAAAATATGAATATGTAAGTAATAGATATTACTTACATATTCATATTATCTATTTACACATATTTACACAATTTAACATAAATATACTCATTTATATAAGAAAATGGATACATTTCAATTCAATTAAAAAGAAGAATAATCAAATGAATGTATGAGAAAAAACAGATTTTAATACATTTATTTTAAAAAACACATAAAATATATAAAAATGTCGAAATATTAACACACTATGTTCTCATAAAAAAACTTCTAGACAGTTATAACTAATCACCTAAACTCAGATATAACAGTACTTTAAAAAGAACGTCATCCTAATTGGAATCACCATATCATTTTTATGAATTTGTACGCTAAGAAATTTATAAATGAAGAAATCATTTATGTAAAAATAAACAAATGTTTGTTTATTTATTTTAGTTATGAATCAATTTGTGAGATATGAGTATGGGTTTAAGTTGCGGGGTTCAATTGTCTGCTTAGTTAATTTCTTATTTATTATATAAATTTTATATAACAAAGAAAAAAGCATCCGCTACGGATGCTTCCTCTAAAAATTTATAATATGTGATTTTATATATTCTATTCTTTTTTGGTCATAGATTGTCCCATCTTTTTCTAGAATATCCGCATCAACAAATCAAGAAAATTTAGGTTGGACTGTGGGTACCATCTTACCGTTAATAAGATAATAGTAGGTTGATTGTACTTCCATATGAAAATCTTTCCTTTTTCATACCGATCACACACTTTTTTAGAGTAATAGCATCAGTATGTCCAAGATGTAGAGGTTTTTTGCAATTCCCCTAAAATTTTTCGCACCAGAACTTTTAATTATACATCAATATTTAATTTCCTTTTATAGATAAAATAAATCCCTAATAACCCCAAAAACAGATAAACATTTCTATATACACATAATATTATATTCTTAAATAATCTCATTATACTACTAAAAAATACAAAAAATTATCTATATTTAGTCAAAATGTATCTAGTCTTCTATTTAAGATATAAGTTTTTTAGCCAAACTAGATTATTAGAATCGACACTTTTGTGTACATTTATATTACTTATGATTTACTATTAATTCCCAACTTACAAAAATGGTATATATTTATTCATTTTAACTCGTTTTTACGTAGTTTATGAGAAGAAATATATTATTTTTGAAGGTACAATTAATAGTTAATTTGGTGAAATATAACATATATTATCTTTAATTAATACCCAATTGAAAAAACAATGGATCAATTGTGACATAATTGTTAGATTTAGGAATACCAAAAGGCATTCTATATATAAATAGAAAGGTGATCGTGTACGGATAAAATGTAAGGGGGATTTATATTATGTTTTCAAAAAACAAAAATTAGTAACAGTGGTAACCACTTTAACACTAGGATGTGGATTAGCTTTTGGATTAACTCCTATTTCGGCAGATTCTATAAGTAACCCTACTCCTATTAACGAAGAACAAATACGAATACAGATACCTTTCACTGGATATTTTATTTCAGCAGATGATAATTATTTAGTTGTAGCTGACACTAACACAAAAGTGGAGGCACTCTCTTATCAAAATAATTGGTGGGAATTAGCCTCTCAAAATATAATCTTACGTGTCCCTATTACTAGCAAAGATAACTACAGTATAGGTGAAAAACTAAATATATTTTCCGTGGGATGGACTCACTCTATTCCACCAATTGCTTCTATGCCTGTTATCGAAAAAATAATTGAATAAATTATATATTTTTTATAAAGGAAGATATCCATTATTTGTAATACTGAAACTAAGATAATTAAATAAATATTATTATTACTACACGACGACACATGTTGTTTAACAAGGTAGTTTTAAGGCGTATCAACACTTTGCATGATACGCCTATTTTTCATGGTTTTTCCTTCGTTTTATCACTACGTTTTGTAGATTTATTGAAACTTTTATCGCTACATTTGATTTTTTTTTCATCACTTTTAAATAACCAGTTTAAGAGAAGCAATTGATTGCTTAGTTGAAATTCATGTTTGTATTTGTGTAAAAATAAAGCTCCTTCAATACTTTCCTTTTAATAGATGCGTTTAATACACCTAATTTTAAAAAGATTTTATATACCATGCATTCATAGTGGAGTGTTCAGAACCTGGTAGGGGTTCATGTAAAATTATAAATCCAAATTTTTCATATAATAGACATGCAGTTTTTAATTCATGCATTGTTTCTAAATAGCACTTTTCATAATGTTTAGAGGCAAATGACAAAGCTGTTTCCATTAATTTCTTGGAAAACCCTAGACCTTGTGCTTTTGGACTTAAGTATAGCTTTTGTAATTCGCAAACTTTATCATGTTCGTTAAACGGTGCTATACCAATTCCACCAACAACTTCTCCTTCCATTTCTACTACCCAATAGTTCGCATGTTTTAGATTATTATAATATTGATGTAGGTCATTAAGTTGAGGGTCAAAATAAGCTGTTCCAGGAAGCGCTAATCCAAGTGATTTTAATGAACCTTGTATAATTTCTTTTACTTTTGCATTGTCTTCTTTTTTCATTTTTCGAATAATCATATACGATCTCCTTCAATTAGGTTTTAATAAAGATTGCGACAGATTTTTGAAAATGGCATCTTTAAAACATTGACTAAGTCCACATTTTAAGGGTACAGTTATATTAATATTAAATGTGGACTTAGTCAACTAAAGGAGGATCTATGGATAAAAAAATTATTTATGACATCAGACAATTCAACCGTTTTTATACAAAGGTACTTGGTTTATTTAATAACCAGATTCTAGATACAGATTATTCATTAACCGAAACACGAATACTATTTGAAATAAGCGAAAGAACAGAGTGTATTGCGAATAATCTTGTGCAAGAACTTAATATTGATAGAAGCTATATGAGCAGAATTTTACGTAGATTTGAGAAGGAAGGATTAATAGAGAAAAGAAGCTCAATAAAAGACAGCAGAAAAAACTTTCTCTTTTTGACAAAAAAAGGAGAGGAACTACTAGATATAATTCATATTCAGTCAGATGAACAAATAAATCAATTGTTTAACGGACTAAGTGATAGTGAGATTAATGAAATTCGTATTTCCATGATGATAATAAAAGAAAAATTAGATAAAAATATTAAACAAAAATAGATGTGTCAATCCTTAGAACATTAGCTATAACTTGTTTTTTTGAATAGGTATAAATATATAAAAGATCTAATGTGCCTATAGAATTCATCATACATCATTATCAATAGTTAACTCTTTTTTTATAATAAAAAAGATGTCCAAAAAAAATTATATTTTTTAGACATCTTTTTAATCTATTTTATTAATAATCCCGTAGAAGTAACTTGATATGTTCTTTTCTTACCCATAAATTCCTGTTTACTATTCTCAAGATTAATTAGTAAAGCTCTTGTCTTTTCCTTTTGTGCTTCTCCTTCTATATGGTTAAATTCAATATAGTCTCCTATTTTTACTGGAACAGTTTGAATTTCAGCGGCTTGTTGTCTATTTCCTACAATTTCTTTATTGTACAAAATATTGCCCGATGAGTTTTGAACTTTAATGCTAGCATACGTACTAGTAAAATAGGAGTGTGGTATACCGGCTTCTAATTTGATCTGCATTTTTTCTGTTGCTTTGTTATACTCTACTTTTGTGATCTCTCGATCATTATATCCCTTTAAAGACCAGCTAAATTGATTTCCATCTAAAACTGTTGTTTCCGGCATTTTCTCTACTTTCTTCAGACCTTCTTTTGTAACTTCGTACATTGCTTTTTTTCCAAAGCTCTCTTGTTTACTATTATCGACATTTGTGAAAGTAGCTCTATGCACACCTTCTAAATGTGT